>JBBSGY010000442.1:0-2819 GCA_038253645.1 Acidimicrobiales bacterium | reverse complement strand
CTGGAATGATCGTTTAATCCACTGCATTGCGATCACCAGAGAAGAGAGGGGGCCGTTACCTCCAGGTTATCGCATTATGATACAAAAGCGAAGATAACGGTCGTTAACGATCTCCGGCGCTTCCCGGCTGGTTGACCGGTTCGATGTACTGGGCTTTCGATTCGCTGTCGAGCACCACTCGCATCGCTCCGGCGTCGGTGGGCACCAGCACCGATGCCGACAGAGAGCCGATTGCCTCGACCGTGGCGGGAGCGGTAACAGCCCTTGCAGGAACGTTCAGTGGATCGACCTTTTGGAAATTCTTGATCGTGTCCGACGAAGTGAATGGTTTGATTCCCTCGAGCCACTGCGGCTGGGGGAGCGACGGATTCGCCCAGGCCTTTACAAAGTTCGTCGCACCGGCGATCGCGGCGTTGGAATCGGCGTCGGTCGGCTTTGGATGTAATGCATCTTCGGGTGAAGTCTCAGGTTTCCCGATTGTCGTCGAGGTTCTGGCGATCGGTCGATTGGGCTCATGTTGCGCATTGCCCGCGCGCGCCGCATTCGTTGCACCGGAAAGTGCAGCGCGCGCAGTGTCGTGACCACTGAATTTCGCGAGCAGGAATACGAATGATCCCATCAACGCGACGATCACGACGCCCGCGATGATCAACGGGATGCGCGAGAAAACCTTTTCTCGGAGCGTGCGAGCGTCGTACTCGTCCCAGCTCACTTGCTCAGCCCCATGAGGTCGACACCGCGCTCTTTCATATACAGCTCTGGATCAATCGGATTGCCATCTTTGCGTACCTCGAAATGTACGTGGGGACCGGTCGAGTGCCCTGTGGTCCCACGTTCGGCAATCTGATCACCCGCTTTCACGGTTTGGCCCGGTGCCACCAGCACCCTGCTGTTGTGCGCGTACAAAGTAACTGTTCCGTCGCCGTGGTCAATGGTGACCGCAAGTCCGTAACCGGCGAGCCCCGTGCCGCCACCGCCCGGATCCTCCTGCTGAAGAGCCTTTTGCACAACACCGTTCGCTACCGCGCGCACAGGTGTGCCGGCCGGGCCCGCCAAGTCCACGCCCTGGTGCATTTCTGTGCCTCGACGTCCGAATGGGGACGTGAAGGTGAATTGATCAACGGGTGAAACGTATGCCCCCGGAGGCCCGTTGTAAGCAACGGGAGCAAGGCATGCGTCGCTTTCTCCGGCAACGGATGTGATGTTTCCACTGACCTTGGCGACGACTTCACGCGCGGTTGTTTCCCACTTGGCGTAAGCACTGGGGAAAGCGCTGCGCTGAGTGTCTTGCGCGGACTCGGTGATTGGTTTGAGCGGATTGTCGTAGTCGGGCGAATACCTCAACATCGCCTCGTAAAAATGTTCACTTGCCCAAACCGGGTCGTGCCGTTCTTCGAATGATCCCCAAGTGTCGATTTGTTGGAAAAGACCAACTGAGGTGCCATGACCGTTCGGGAGGTTGTGCAGGGTCGATTCCTGAAGTGCCGTCGCGATCGCAACGATTTGTCCGCGCTCGGTTATGTTGCGCTGCTTGCCGGCATTGATGACGGTCGCCGCGTCGTTCATTTGCTCGGCGTCAAGTTTGTCGACCGTCGCGTTTGTGATTGCACCCGAAGGTGCGCCGCACGCGCCGGCACTCTCGGCCGACGCACTGAAAGTTCCCGATATTCCGGCGAGCATGAAGAAGATAAACATCATGAAAATGAGCGGGAACACGAAGAGCGAGAGCTTGACCGTTCGCATTACGCGGCCCCCTCCCCCCGGATGCGCAGCACTTCCACGAGCTCAACCTAATGCATCATGATGCAATATGTTGAGCTCTTGCCTGGTCAAACGCTGTTCAGAGGCTTCCTCCTGTCGCGTAGTCTGTGGACTAATGCGAGCGCGGGTCCCTTGTTCCACGGCCAACCTCGGTCCTGGTTTCGACACGCTGGCGCTGGCCTTGGATCGCCACATCGAGGTCGAAATCGAATCCGCAGAGTCGTTGGAAATTGTTTCGGAGGGTGAAGGGTCTGATCTTGCCCGTGATGAAGATCATCTAGCTGTTCGCGTTGCCCGCAGCGTCGTCGGTCACGATCGTCTTTCGATCAAAATCAGCTCTGACATTCCGATGGGCAGAGGGCTCGGCTCTTCTGCGGCCCTGACAGTTGCCGTTGCCGCAGCCTCGGGGGCTGAGGATCCGCTCACAGTCGCCGCCGAGTTCGAAGGGCATCCCGAAAATGCCGCCGCGAGCGTCATGGGTGGCCTGGTGACCGCGACAATGGTTGACGAGCGCGTTGTCGCGACGCCGCTCTTTCTCGATCCTGATCTTCATTTTGTGCTTCTCATTCCCGACCGCACGCTGTCGACAAAAGATGCGCGCGAAGCGTTGCCAAAAATGGTTTCGCTCGAAGACGCGGTGTTCAATCTCGGTCGTCTTGCCTGGTTGATAGCGTCGCTCGGTGACGCATCGGGTCTTACGCCCGAGGTCATGCATGACCGGCTGCACACGAGCCGCAGCATGTCATTTTTCCCCGAGTCACGTGACTTGCTCGATTCGATGCTCGACGCCGGAGCTTCGGCTGCCTGTTGGTCCGGCGCCGGCCCCAGCCTGTTGGGTCTCTGCGTCGGAGGCGACCGCGCACAGAGAGTGCTTCAAGCGGCGGAGAAGGCAATGGAAACGGCCGATGTCCCGGGTGTTGTCCAGGTACTCTCAGCCGACCAAGGCGGCCTTCAAGTTGAATGAGAGAAATGGCGCCGAGTCCGCCAGGCATGTTGCCCAAGCGGCACAGGCAATGACGAAGGGAGCGCAGCGACCGGGCACGTCATTGCAGAGCGGG
>JBBSGY010000441.1:0-2854 GCA_038253645.1 Acidimicrobiales bacterium | reverse complement strand
TGTTGTGACAAATGCGCATCGCATCAACGCAGGTCAGTTTCCGACCACTAACGGATTGAACGACTTCTTCTACTTCGCGCAGGACGATACGGAAAAGGTCGCCGCACTCACTATCGATATCGTGGCGCGCCGGCTGGCAAAGCAGTTCGGTATCGACCCGCGGCGCGACGTGCAGGTGCTCACGCCGAAGACCGTCGGACCGTCAGGGTCGGCGAATCTCAACGCAATGCTGCAGGAGGCGTTGACCCCGTCGCGGTCCGATGTTCCCGAGCGCCGGTTCGGTGGGCGGGTGTTTCGCCCGGGGGACAAGGTGATCCAGATCCGCAACAACTACGAAAAAGGCGCGTCCGGCATCTTTAATGGCACGGTCGGCACCGTGAGCGAGCTATCGCTCGAGAACCAGAACCTGACTGTTCGCACTGACGAAGACGAGGAAATCCCTTATGACTTCGACGAACTCGACGAACTCGCTCATGCGTATGCAATCACGATCCACCGATCCCAAGGCAGCGAATACCCCTGTGTTGTCATTCCCATAACGACGAGTGCGTGGATGATGCTGCAACGCAACCTGCTCTATACGGCGGTCACCCGAGCGAAGCAGATCGTTGTGCTTGTCGGCGCGAAGCGCGCGATTGCGCATGCGGTGCGGACAGCGAGCTCCGGGAGGCGTTTTACCGCGCTCGATTTCAGGCTTTCGACTGATTAGCTGAACTGAGTACTTGCACATTCGTCGCAATCCTGCGCATTCATCGGGTCATCGGCGTTTCGCTCGAGCCGGTAAGCCTGAAATACTTCGCAGGCGCGAGACTTGTTTCGAAGGATGGAGTAGAAGACGTTGGCGAAACCGAGACCGAAGAAAGCGTCCACTGCGGACACCACGTACCAGCTGAAGGTGAATCTCCTCGGAACGGACCCGCCGATATGGCGGCGTATCGAGATCCCGGCAAGCAGTAACTTGACCACGCTGCACACCACAATCCAGCTCAGCTTCGGCTGGTTCGACTCGCATTTGCACGAGTTCAAGATCGGCAGCTCCGCGTACGGCGAGCCCGACCCGGGCAGCGGGCCTCTTGGTAGGACGGTGCGCAACGAGGGAAACGCTCGTCTCGGCAACGTCGTGCAGCCAGGAGCGCGATTCACGTACACCTACGATTTCGGCGACAGTTGGGAGCACGAGATCGTCGTCGAAAAGTCTGTCGATGCCCAGCCGGGGGTCGGCTATCCGAGGTGCACGGCGGGCGAGCGCGCGTGTCCTCCCGAAGACTGTGGCGGCGTGTGGGGGTACGAAAACTTCCTCGAAGCCATTGCTGATCCGAACCACAGTGATCACGAGGACATGTCGGAGTGGTTCGACGGAACATTCGATCCGGAGTTATTCGATCTCACCGACACCAACAAGGCCATTGAATACCGTCTTGGGCGAGGTAGGTAGGGCTTCAGCGCTACGTCGGAATTGTCACCGACGTAGTGCTCAGAAAGATTTGGAAGCTGCCCAAAGACGCGACCCTTCATTTCCAGTCGAGGAAACTGTCTCATGCCTCGACACGCAGGACACGATCGACCGCCCCTTGCTCCACTCACCTTGCCTCGGCTGCCGCATACGGCGCATGGCTCCCAACCGGTTACACGCGTGTTGATCTCGAATAAGTCGATCACCATTGCCTTCTCGCTTAACGACATCGTTTCGATCCGCGTGGCGGCAGATTGGCTCAAGGTATCCAGCTGAGCCAATTGAGTGTGCGCCTTGTTTGCCTGCTCGCCGGCCTTCTCAATCTGTTGAAGCTGATCGCGGAGACTCCGAAGTTCACCTTCCATCTCACGGATTGCTTTCTCGATGGCTTCTGGGTCGGACTGTCCGCTATAGCGGTCCGTGTACGCGGACGACAGACCTGATTGAAGACGGGCTACGCGTTCGGTCATGCTCACGGCGCGACGTTTTTCCGCACGGGGATCACGCGATGCCGTCATTCCGAGATAGTCCACCGCCATCGCCCTGAGACGATCCGAATCCTTCAGGAGGTCAGACACGGCATTCCAGATCAGTTGCTCGACGACGTCTGCGTTCAGACGAGAACATGAGCATCTGTCTTCACGCCCGTAGAAGCGCCCGTAGCATTTGTATTGACGTCCATTAACGGGATGGACGCAACCGTGGTAGATGTTTCCGCATACGCCAATGATGTGACCACTCGACAATGGGTACACGCCGCTGGCGCTCCGATAGGTGCTGGTTCGAGAGAGTGCCCGTCGCAACGCTTCATGTCGCTCTAGTGGCACAATCGCCGGAATCTGGAGTGATATTGGCGCTTGTTTGGGCACCTGCTTGCCGCGTTGGCGTGACCATGTCCAGGTCCCACTGAGGCTTGCATCGAGGAGCGTCCCGCGGAGATTGTGATGGGTCCACTTTGTCGCTCGACGAGGTTTAAATCCAATAGCGTTGAGGCGACGTGCTGCTTCCAGCGTGGAGTAACCCTCGTCAACTATGAGGTCGATGGCATGTCGTAGAAATTCAGCCTCCGGTTCATGTAACGCCAGCTTTGAACGTGGACCCTCCTTCACGATCTTGAACCCATATGGAGCCGCGGCTCCCGGCCAGTAGTTCGCCTCTGCCACTGCTCGCATCCCGGAATTCATGCGTTCGGCGATCATGTCTCGTTCGAGGTTGGCAAAGACTCCAAGGAGAGCACGAAACGCCTGACCTGTCGCGGTGCTGCTATCGACGTTTTCACTTACGGATGCGATCACAACACCGAGATCATCCAGCTCGGCACAAACATTTTCTAAATGCCGCCGGCTGCGACTGAACCGGTCGAACTTCGAAAAGACGATCGCCTTGACTCGACCTTCACGA
>JBBSGY010000440.1:0-2884 GCA_038253645.1 Acidimicrobiales bacterium | reverse complement strand
GACTGCAACGGAATCACCGGCTGCGAGCAACACGTCGGCAACTCGCCGAGCGGCTACGTCGACCAGATGGTCTGGCCCGATTGCAACAACATCCTTCAGAGACTCCACGAAGCGTTGACTAAGTATGCCAGGCGTATCTACAAATTGGCCGTCGTCGTACCGATAAAGGCGATATGACATGCCCATCGGCATCGATTCATCGACGCTCAGCGTCTGAGTCATGACTTCGAGCAAGTGTTCATGGCCTGCAAGCGACGCCAATAATGCGAAACTCAACGACTCGGGATAAGCCGGATTGAGATCGTCATCCCTCAGCAACTGCTCCGGAATCACTTCAGCCAGAAACTTTCGATGCTCGCGGCGGACCCAGAACAGATGACGGGTGACTTCGATCCTTGCCGATTCATTGCCTTGGATCAATGAGTGGATGAGTGGCCTGACGCGCTCGTCAGCCTCGCCGCGAAGGAGCGCAACCTGCATCTGACGGCGCTTTACCTCATCTGGCTCGCTTTCAACGCATCTAAACGCAAACTCTGTGGCCGATGAATAGTGCTGATCGTCGAGATCGTTTACTAGACGACGGTACGAATCGAACAGGTCAGCTGTGAACTCGACCTCTTGGCCCAGCTTTTCCCATCCAGGCCAGTTACGTTTAGCCAGAGCCTCAACACAAGTAGAGCGTTGAACGACTGGGATCTCACTCCACATTCGCGTAACGACGACGTTGAGGAAATCGAAGGGCAACGATCGTATTGCCTCGTAAATTGAGGGAATGGGACGCAAGGCAATCTGTTCGACGACGCCGTCGACAATCCGTCTCCGTGCATCTTCGGGTGCACGCGAGAATAACGAGCATTGCGCCCGAACGGCCCTAGGAACATCGGCGGTATCTTCACAATCGACTGAGCTCGCTCGAAGGAGGACCGAGTTCAATTGATCGTTGGTCAAGTGTCGAGCTATCACATTGACAACGTGATTATCGAGAGGCTGCGACGTGTCACTCCGACAGGCGAACTCAAAAGCTTTATCAACCACCTCGTCGAGCTTGAGACTAGGAAGACGGTGCAGCACTCGTGCGAGAACAGCAGCACTACAGGTTTCCCTGGGGCCCATTGCCGGACCTTCGACGAGGTCAATAATTTGGTCGACTAGCCGGCGGAAGGTTTCCCCCTCGGTGTGGAGCGTGAGCTCGGTTAAAACATCCGCCCTTCTCACGGCGTTCTTGTCGACCGTCACTCCAAAGTCGTCGAACTCAACTACCGGAATTGCTTCTGCTGTCCGCACGGCAAGTCGAATCAACTCAGCTCTATCCGAGCCTGAAAACTTATAAATGAGAGCAGCAAGAAGGGCGGCATCACTAGTGATGTCGGCGACCTCGACCGCGTAGCCAAGCAAGTCCATGCGGTGCGTAAAGAGTCGCTTCTCCGTGGAGAACACTGGCCGTCGCGGCGGTGGTGGCAACGCTGTGCGCACACCTCGGTGTGCAAAATGGTTCTTCAGTAGAGAAGGAAGAAAGCGAACAACTTGATCAGCATCGAGAAGCGGAATTAGGCTCAGAACGATCGGGTTGCGAAACGGCTCGACGTACCTGACACTTTGACATAACTCAAGCGCAGGTGTCAGATGCGGGCGCCTCGCAGGCTCGGGTAGTTGAGAAGCAAGTGCAAGTTGACCCTGTATGGACGTATCACCGATTTCGAGTAGCCGCTCTGCGATCGCCGGCTCGAGCTCTCCTGCACAACGTTCTGCGAGCAAGTGCCGCTTACCAGTCGGCGTGTTGAAGATGTCGCCTTGAAACGTCGAATAAAGTTCAATGGCTTCGCGACGAGCGAGTTCACTTAGCTCTGTGTCGCTGCATACCCGTCCTACATTGAATAGCGCGATACAACGCTCCAGCTCTTCCGGAAGACTGCGTGCACGGATGAGCGATTCGCCCTCCTGCCATGTCCCTCGCCTGGTCATTTCCGTCACCATTGACGCAGGAAGGCTACGGCCCAACGATTCGACACTCGATCTCATGAGGAGGTGTGACAGGTTGGCCATGAGACGTGAGTGAGATGAAAGCTGACCGGTAAGCACCATCTGATGACGTAGGTCAAGATCTTCGACGTAGCTCTTCAGGTCGGCGACTGCCTCGTGAGCGCGGTACCACACGTTCCCGGCTGGCGATTGAGCCGCCATGATGCGTTCGATGTCTTCAGCCCGACCTGCATTGTGTAAGTGGAGAAGCACGTTGCGCACGCCGTAACCGTTGCCAATACGCGCCAAGGCAGGATTGGCTGCAAGCGCTGAAAGTTCGGATTCGATGCCACCCCAAATTGCCATGTAGTGATCAGCAATAGCGTGATCGACTTGTGCAACAGCTTTGGCGAGTTCCGCACGAAGCTTGAGTTGCAGAGAAGGCACACCGACGCCAGAAGCCTCGCCGCCACAAAATTCTCGCATGCTGTCATGTAGGAACCGGGCGTGCCACGCATCACCAGCATTTGCTGAAGCGTCGGGAGTGATCTTACAAAATGCCGCAAGCTGGCGCAGAACGAGTTCGACGCGTGCCACCTGACCGTCGTCGAGCGCAAGCACGCTGGCAATCATCGATGGCCCGACGGGCTCGACCGCCGCCGCCAAGAGAGCAAGCAAGGGTCGTTCGATTGTCTCCCACGTCTGAGAATTCTGCAGTTCCCAGATTGACCTTGCGTAATAACTCTCAAGGTCGTTGGGAAGCCCGCTAATATCACCGACTTGCCGTAGCCCGGCGCGCAACTCGTTGATCACACTCTTTGCGTATATCCATACTCCGCCCGATCGATCGGCAAGCGCATCAACGAAAGACGAGGCGTCCCCATCCTCGGTGAATTTCAAACTCCCGTCTGTACTCACCTGTCGT
>JBBSGY010000439.1:0-2885 GCA_038253645.1 Acidimicrobiales bacterium | reverse complement strand
GTTGACATCTTCGATACTGAGCTGCTCGAAGTCCGATCGTGGTTGGCGACGAACAATGAGTCGCAGCGTTCGAGCATCTTTGCCCTTGTCAGCGGACATGAGAACCTGCCCAGTGGCGGCCACGAAGTAGCCCGCTGGCGGACATGAGAATTGCCCAGCGGTGGCCACCAGATCTTCTTGCACTTGTTCGTAGTCGTTGACATCACGTCGACGACGGCCCCTCCCGGATTTAACACTTGGCGTTGTTCAAAACACCCAAGTCCGGAAGGGACCACATGAAGTCTGATGGAGAAATTATGGAAATACTGGAATCATTCGATCTGACGCAGAGTTATCGCGATGCCGGTGAGTTGACGGGTTGCTCGCACCACACCGTTAAAGCCTTGGTCGCAAAACGAGACGCCGGCACGCTGAACGCCGCACCTGCCCGACGAGATCAGCTCATTGACTCGTACTTGCCAAAACTGGAGGAATGGACCGATCAGTCCAAGGGCAAAGTCCGCGCCGACGTTGCCCACGACAAGCTTGTTGGCCTGGGCTATCCAGGTTCTGAACGCACAACCCGCCGGGCGGTTGCCGACGCAAAGCGCCAATGGCGACAGGGCAATCGACGCATCTATCGGCCGTGGGTTGCTGAGCCGGGGATGTGGTTCCAGTGGGATTATGGCTGGGGCCCGATCGTTGCGGGCCGCCAAGTGCTGCTGTTCTGCGCCTGGCTGGCCTGGAGCCGCTTCCGGGTCGTGGTGCCGATCCTCGACAAGTCACTGCCGTCGGTCATTGCCTGTATCGACATCACCCTCCGCCGATTCGGTGGGGTGCCGACCTATGGACTGACCGACAACGAGAAAACGGTCACGATCGACCACATCGCCGGCATGGCGGTGCGCAATGCCGAGATGGTGGCCGCTGCTTCGCACTATGGCCTGCAGATAGTGACCTGCATGGTGGCCGATCCCGAGACCAAAGGCGGATCAGAAGCAACCGTCCGCATCGCCAAGGCCGACATCGTTCCTACTGACGCCAACCTGTTGGAGCAGTACTCGAGCTTTGCCGAGGTCACAGCAGCGTGTGAACGCTGGGAACACGAAGTCAACAACCGAACCCACCGGGTGACCAAACGCGTCCCGGTGGAGATGTTGGCCGAAGAACGCAACCGGTTGCATGTCTTGCCTGCTCACCCCTACACCGTTGCCTTCGGCCAGACCCGGGTCGTTGGACGAACAACACCAATGGTCAACTTCGACAACGCCAGCTATTCGGTCCCGTCTGTGCTTGCCGGTGAAACCGTGTGGGTGCGAGATCACGGTGACGAGCTGGTCTTTGTGCACGTCGCCAAAGTCGGACCGACAGAGGTTGCAAGACATCAACGCACGACACCTGGTTCACCACGTGTCGACGACGCCCATTTCCCGGCTGCTCCCACCGGGCCTCTGGAACGTAAACCCAAGGCAAACAATCCGGCAGATGCGGCATTTCTTGGGATCGGAGTCGGTGCTGCGGACTGGCTTGAGCAAGCCGCAGCGTCAGGCGCTACCCGCATGCGGATCAAAATGGCTCACGCTGTTGATCTGGCGGCAATACATGGCAACGTCGCCGTGAACAACGCGCTTGGCATCGCGGCGGGCGCTCGTCGCTTCGGCGAAGACGACCTTGGGTCCATCATCGAGCATCACAGCACCGATGCCATCATCACCGAGCTGCACCGTCACGACGAGACCAAGTCATTGGCGCAGGGAACACAACCATGGGCTGGGCAAGGAACGACTCACGCATTTGATGCGCAAGAACAACCGGAAACGGTGGTGGGATCATGACGACACCAACACCACAAGCCCCGTCGTTGCCAGCCGATCTCGAAACGTTGTTCCGACGGATGCGACTACCTCACGCAAGAAAAGCAGCACCAGAAGTGCTGGCAACGGCAAAAGCCCAGCGTTGGGACCCTGCTGAAGTGCTCAAGGCACTGCTCAACGAGGAGGTCACCGGCCGGGAGCGCTCGGCGCTCAAGACCCGACAACAGCTTGCGGCATTTCCAACCGGCAAGACCTTCGACGCCTGGGAGGAGGGGGCAAGCTCCATTCCCGTTCCAACCCAATCAGCACTACGAACGCTGGAGTGGATTGGTCGAAGAGAGAATCTGGTCGTCTGCGGGCCGTCGGGAACCGGCAAGACGTTCCTGCTCGAAGCCCTTGGACAGCAGGCGGTGACAGCGGGCATGCGCGTTGCATGGTTCAGCCTGGAGGATCTCGGGGTCATCATGCGAAAACACCGGGCTGATGACAGCGTCACCAAGGCAGTGGGCAGGATCTTGCGGGCCGACCTGGTCGTCGTCGATGACATTGGTCTGCTTCCGGTCGGAACAGACCAGGCAGAAGGTCTCTATCGCCTCGTCGATGCCGCCTACGAACGACGATCGGTCGCCATCAGCTCAAATCTGCATCCGGCGGGCTTCGACGAGCTCATGCCTAAGACACTGGCGACGGCAACCGTCGACCGGCTGCTGCATCACGCGCATGTCTGCGTCACCACCGGCGACAGCGTGCGTCTCTCACAAGCAACATCAGGCAAGGGGGTGAAGCCACTGGTCTGACAATCACGACGGGATCTGGTCGGTCACGGCAAAAGTCGTGGCCGCCCGCGTGCAATTCTCGTGGCCATGAGCGGGCAGTTTTCGTGTCCGTCTCTGGGCAGAACTCAATGTCCCTTGACACTCTGGCTCGGTGATGCCCGCATCAAGCAACGAGCGTTGCGTTTCATCACGAGCTCTTTCGAAGGCTCCGACGCATGTCAACAACTCGCGTCTTACCGCCGGTCAACGGTGACCACGGTGATCAATCCCATCGAGTTCTCACAGGGCGACATCGGAACCTTCTGCTTCGGCGACC
>JBBSGY010000438.1:0-2887 GCA_038253645.1 Acidimicrobiales bacterium | reverse complement strand
GTCTGGGCGAACTTCGACATCTCTGATGACGTACTCGAAGCCGTAGCTTCTTAATGGCGAAAGTCGTAGTGGGAGAACAAGCGCCGAACTTTGTCGCGCGCGGAACGGGTGATCGCGAGTACACATTGTCGGACTATCGCGGTCAGCCCGTTGTGTTGGTGTTCTACCCTGGCGACGCAACGCCCGTCTGCACCGTGCAACTACGTGATTACAACAACGGCATTAGTCAGTTTTCCGAGCTGAACGCAGCCGTTATCGGCCTTTCGCCGCAAGATATAGAGAGTCATGAGCGGTGGTCGGCGGAAGAGAACTTTGCATTTCCACTTATCTACGACGAAGAGAAAAAGATCGGCGAAACGTATGGCGTCGTGGGTCCACTGGGATTTTACCGCCGGTCCGTTTTCGTTATCAACATTGAGGGCGTGATCACCTACGCAAAGCGCAATTTGAACAACGCTCGCTTTGTCAGCACCGCCGATCTAGTCGAAGCCGTCAAGGCTTCGAGGTAATAGAACCAGGCCCTCGAACCTGCTGGCTCGCGCCGAACGTGAAGGGGAACGAGCGCTGGCGACTCGCCGGCCGGGACGACTTGCGTCACACCAGCAATAGCAATGAAAGCAGTCGATTCTCGATCCACATGAGGCTGCCGGGACGGCCGCAAGATTCGGCCCAACCGGTAAGGCGATCTTCGATGTTGTCGCGACCCTCAATGGCCCCGTAGAAGCGGAGTTCGCCTGACCAGCTTTGAACAGCGTAGACCTCGCCGGTATTGGCAACCCACGACACGCGCCATTGGGGAAGCGCGCCAGAGATTTGCGTGGGTCCCGGCGGATCAGTCCAATGCACCCCGAAGTCGACTTCGGGGGAGAACCGCCTTTCTTCGGGCGGTGCCTCGGCATAGAACGCTTCGACAGACGGGTAAGTCCTCACGGCTGAGGACCTTCGGGCAAGAGCGTGAAGGCAGGGACGTGTCGGGGCCGGATTGCGCGGAAGTGCCGGTGATCGAGCGTCGCGATCTCGGTGATACCGAGCCGCTCGGCAATAGCAACAATCGACGCATCAGTGCCACCAAGTGGCCAGTCGCCGTACTGCTCGACCAAGTTCCGCCATCCGGTCCAGATCGTCGACCACAAGCTCGACGAGGAGCCGAACTTCTTGACGGAAGAGACGCAGGAACTTCGCTTCTGGCTTGGACCCAATGACCCAATGACCCAATGCCTCCTTCTCCGATCATGTAGCACGCCTCGGCGACCACAGTTGCGGGCACCAGAAGCGGGCCGGGGGACTTAGAATCCAGAATTATCGACAATTCGCTATATTTAGGTTCATGAGTGTGGGCCTCGGGCAACCACTCTGGACCTATTGCCCGTCGACCGCTTGACGGTGATTCCTCGACTACAGGACCCCTGGTGACACCTTCGGGAGTTCGGGTCCAAGAACAGACGACGGAGTGAGGGTCTCGCTGAGCGGTTCCAAAAAGGTGAGACCAATTTCCGATACACGGAACTTCTGATCTGAGTATCTTGACACCGGAAACGGTTACCTGAGCGCGGTAGGTGGTCATCTTTCCTGCTCTAAGACCATCTGTCGGGGGAAATCTGAATGAACGTCTTCTCATCGTTGCTGCGCCCGATAGTTCGAAGCCTCAGGGGTAAACGTAGGTCGTTCACGTCGACGGCAACCTCGGCAATGCTTATTGCAACCATCGTGCCGGTAGTTGTTTTCTTTTCCTCGGCGCGTGCGGAAGCGCAGACCGCTTTCGCTCCTGGGGATCTGTTTCTTGCTGCGGCGAATGGAACTGTCGCCCAGGTGCGGCCGCCTGTAACGACGGGTAGAACCGACACGCTCACGAGCGGCGCGTCGACTACGTCCGATGCGGGGGGAATGTGCCTCGATGCAGTTGGAAACTTATATGTATCCATCCCGGTCGTGCCGAATCAGGTTGCGAAGTTCGCGCCGACGGGCGCACTTGTTTCGGCAAGTTGGGCCTCGTACACCAACATCGGGAACGGTGGCCAGGGAACCGGCTGCGCGATCGACAGTTCGGGCAATGTGTACGTCGCCAATAACAAGGTGATCACGAAACTGAATTCCCAAGGCACAAAGATTGCCGAATGGGCCTTGACTGGTGTCGGAAACAACGGCGTTCTGTCGATTGGTCTCAAACACGATCAGTGCACGCTGCTTTATGATGACTACTCCAATCGTGTACGCACGTTCAACGTTTGCACCGGAACGCAGTCGGCTGACTTTGCGACGGGGCTGAACGGCACTTGCTACGAGATGATCGTGCGTTCCGATGACACAGTTGTTGCGTCGTGCGATGAATGGATAAACGCGCTGTCACCGACCGGCGCTGTCACGAGTTCGTATCACATTGGCAATTACGCCGCGAGTTTTACTTCGGTTACTTCCATCGCAGGTACGAACTCGGTGTGGATTGGCGACTACATCAACCGAAACATGCGAATTCTCGATGTTGGGTCGGGCGGAACCTCGAACTTGTTCTATGTGGACGTTCGTCCGTGGTTGACAGCGTCCTACTCCAGTTGGGCTCCAACCGATGGACCTTTGACTCCGCTGGAAACGCTTGGCCTGCGTCATCCGGCGGCGTCCTGCAGCAGCTCGAGCATCGCGGCTGCCGCCGGCGCGCGGTACTGCGGCACGTGCAGCGCGGCCATGATCCTGCGCGACACGGGCTCGCCGGAGAGCGGGCGCAGCGTCACTCCCGACGGCGGTCGCCGCAGGGCGAGGCTGGGGATCAGCGCGACGCCGGCGCCCGCCGCGACGAGCTCCTGAACGGTGGCGTAGTCGTCGCTCTCGAACGCGACCTGCGGCGTGAAGCCCGCGCGGCGGCACACCGACACGAGCAGCCGGCGCGCCTCGG
>JBBSGY010000437.1:0-2917 GCA_038253645.1 Acidimicrobiales bacterium | reverse complement strand
TGACGGCATAGAGCTGCGTAGCTATATGGCGGCGCCACCGGAACCATCCGATCGAGGCCTCGTGCTCTGCCATGGCTTTCCGCAGGCACGTCGCGAGGCAAGCAGCGCGGGTTTGCGATATGCCGAACTTGCAGATCGGATCGCCCTTCAGGCGGACATGACAGTTCTCACGTTCAACTTTCGTGGAACGGGGCAGTCCGAAGGGGATTTCTCAGTCGGAGGATGGTCAAATGACTTGCGGGCGGCGATCAAGGTCTTGCATGAAGACCACGGTATCGAAAATGTCTACGTCGCCGGTTTTGGAACCGGAGCATCGATTGCTTTGCACGCGGCCGGTATCGACCCGGATATCTGTGGCGTTGCATCCTTTTCCGCGCGTGCACACCTGGACGATTGGGTACAAAATTGGGAGCGTCTTCTCGAGCACTGCCGAACCTTTGGCATGATTCGAAACGTCGATTTTCCCAACGACCCCCGCACGTGGCGTGAAGAGATGCAGCGCATACGCCCGATCGACGTTGTCAAAAAGATTCCGCCACGCGCCGTAATGCTCGTGCACGGTGCAGATGATCAGCGTGTACCCGTATCTGACGCGCGTGATCTCGCGGCGGCTATGGACTTCAACGTTGACTTGCGGATCATTCACGGAGCCGATCATCGACTGCGTCACGACCCGCGAATTGTTGCGCTCTTACTCGGCTGGCTCGACCGCCAAAGGTAAAGCTTTTTGGGCCTTTTTCCAGGCCCGCACTTTGATGAGCGACTCGGGCGACGTGATATCGGCGATTGACATAGCCGTCCCCTTGTTGCCGAAAGGCGAGGACGCGTTGCGCCAACCCGTCGGCTTCACGTCAAACTGCTTACCCAGTAGCGCGACGAATATCTGCGCTTTTCTTTTTCCGAAACCGGGTAGGGCATTGACGCGTGCGAGCAACTCGGCGCCTGTTTTCGCAGTTCCCCATATGTTGGCCCCATCCCCCTCGTAATTGTCGATGATGATGTGCGCAAGCGCTTGCACGCGCTGCGCGTTTGCCCTCGGAAATCGATGCAGTGCGGGCGGCGTAGCGAAAAGACTCTCGAGCCTTTCCGGGTCCATCTCGGAGATGTCGTGCACGTCATATGGCCTGCCGAGGCGCTGTTGCAACTCATATGGGGCACTGAACGCGCGCTCCAACGGAAATTGCTGATCGAGAACCATGCCGAAGAGAAGTGCGAACGGGTCTTCGGTAATCAGGTCGTTCGCCTCTTCGCCGATGGCGAGCGCAAGTCGGGGAGACATCTGCCAATTTTGCATCACCCGGCCAGAGCCCAAAATCGCCAAGCGCCAAATAGTCATGGAAAACCAGAATTCGCGCTGATTCACGCCTAAACATTCACGGCTAAACATTCACGGCTAAACAATTGGCGGTGTTTTGAGGAGGAAGCGAGCGCAAAGAGTGACAAATCGTCATGTAGAGGCGTTTGGCTGTACTCTGGTCCTAGCTCGACGGGCCTTCCCTCGCCCGGAGCTATGACCGCTGCAACAAGGTGGCGGTGATCCAGCCACATTTGGACAAGGAGTCCCTTGAAGCAGCCCGCTTCTTCGGAGGGCAGCGTTCCGCAGCCCTCATTTGCCGACCTCGGCATCCCAGAAGCTCTCGTAGCCGAACTTTTCAAACAAGGCATCGAGAGCCCATTTCCCATTCAAGCCACAACTATCCCCGATGCATTAAACGGCCGTGATGTTTCCGGTCGTGCGCCGACAGGTTCTGGAAAGACACTTGCGTTCGGCATTCCGACCCTCGCACGAGTTCCTCGCGCACAGTCGCGTCGGCCTGCCGCGTTGATTCTCGTTCCGACGCGTGAGCTGGCGGCACAGGTTGCTGCCAACCTCGTTCCGTATGCCAAGGTTGTCGACCGTCGTGTTGCAACCGTTTACGGCGGTGCAGGTTTCAATGCACAAATTCAAGCGCTCAAGCAGGGTGTCGACGTGCTCGTTGCAACGCCCGGGCGCCTCGCCGACCTCATCGAGCAAAGGGCCGTGAGCCTTGAAGCAGTTGAGATTGCAATCGTTGACGAAGCAGACCGCATGGCGGACATGGGCTTCTTGCCCCAGGTTCGTCGTTTGCTCGACAAGACCGCGAAGAAACGCCAAACACTCCTGTTCTCGGCGACACTCGATGGTGCTGTTGATGTCTTGGTCAAGCGCTATCAAACCGATCCAGTGCGCCACGAGTCTGCGGGCGCAAGCGAAGAGCGCGTGCTCGAGCATCACTTCTGGGAAGTCGACCGCTCATTGCGTGCAGAAGTTGTTGCAGAGATCGCACTTACTTCATGGCCGGCAGTTGTCTTCTGTCGCACGAAGCATGGTTCAGATCGTCTCGCCCGCCAGTTGCGCAACCTCGGCGTCAGCGCTGAAGCGATTCATGGTGACTTGCGTCAATCCAAGCGTGAGTCGGTTCTGCGTTCATTTGTGAACGGCAAAGTGGCAGCACTCATCGCAACCGATGTTGCCGCAAGAGGAATCCATGTCGACGAAGTTGCCTGTGTGATTCACTACGACTTGCCCGAAACGGACAAAGATTACGTGCACCGCTCAGGTCGTACAGGTCGCGCCGGCGCAAAGGGTGTTGTGATCTCGCTCGTTCCCGCGGAGGCCCTCAGCGATGCGCGCAAGTTGGTTCGTCAGGTCGGACTTGATGTCGCGATAACTCATCCGGTGTTCGGTGTCTTGAATGCCACCGAAGGTCTGGTGCCCGAGGTGCAGCAGCAGGTAGCGACTCAGCCGGCGCAAAGCTCACCGAGTCACCCGCATCGACCCGGACGTGCACGACGCCGTCCGCGCAACAAAAGTCGTAACCGTCCAGCCGCTTAAATAAGTCGTAACGCGAGAAGACCGCCCGATTGCTCCGGGCGGTCTTCGAAAGATTCGCAGTCG
>JBBSGY010000436.1:0-2926 GCA_038253645.1 Acidimicrobiales bacterium | reverse complement strand
GTGATGCTGCAAGAGCAGGGCCATGACCCGTCGTTGGACGATCTCGCCGCGCGCGTTGGTATGCCACCCGACCGCGTACGCGACATTCTTGCCGCCGATCGCGCAATGGTGCCACTCGACTTCTCGGACGCCGACGGCCGTTCGCTCGGTGATCGTATTTCCGATTCGTCGTCATCAAGTGATCAGGCTGAAGACAATGCTCTTAGCGAGATCATCGAAGAGGCGCTCGGTGACTTAGCCGAGCGCGAGCGCGACATTATGCGCTTGCGATTCGGGTTAACCGGCGATCGCGCGGAGAGTCTCGAAGAAGTCGGCCGCCGGTTTGGCGTTTCAAAGGAACGCGTTCGACAAATCGAAGCAAAAACGCTGCTGAAGTTACGTACGCCCATGGCACGCCGGCAGGTCGAGGAGTTCCTCAACCCCTAAGAAACAACGCGGTTGAATTCGGTGGCTATTGCGTTTCTCATCGCGACGACAGCGCGCGAGTTGCTTCCCTCGCGAGTTGCAACGTGAATGGTCCTGCCGTAAGCGGAATCTTTCAATGGCCGGGCAACGTAGGTTGCGTCTCGAGAGTTGCGAGTGACCATTCTTGGCAACACCGAGACTCCCATTCCGGCACCGGCAAGTGCACCAACCACGATGTAGTGAGCTCCCTCTGAGCCCGAACGTGGGTCGAAGCCCGTAACGCGTGCTTCGTGTTGAATGCTCAACGTAGAGATATTGCGTCGAGGAAACAACACCCAGTCTTCGTCGGCAAGTTCACGCAAATGAAGTGAGCGGCATCGTGCAAGGGGATGTGATTTTGACATCACGATATCGAACAAATCACGTCCGAGGGTATGCAATACAACGCCTTTTGGGGAATGAAAAGGAACATGGTCGTATTCATAGACCACAAGTATGTCGATATCGCCCGAGACCAGATAGTCGAACGGAGTGTCATTCTCGTAGGAGTCGCGGATTGAGAGGCGCGCGTTCGGAAACTCGCGCCGGAACCGGATGATCGCGTTCGGCATCAAATGAGCGCTTCCTGACGAGAATGAATTTAGGCGCAACCGGACATTGTTGGAATCGGCAGCATCGACAACCGCGGCACGCAGATCAACGACACGGCCGATTACGTGCGCGGCGCGATCGAGGAGCACCTCGCCGGCAGGAGTCAGTTTAATTCCCTGATTGCTTCGCTCCATCAACGAAACGCCGAGGTCCGACTCGAGCCGGGCCATCTGTTGAGAGACAGCCGGACCGGTGTAGTTGAGTGCAGCAGCAGCATCTGCCATCGAGCCGGTGCGTGCCACCTGTACAAACGTTTTGAGAAGTCGGAGATCTGCCATAAGGAGATCTTATGGCAAAGCTAATTAGCAGTTAGTTGTACTTCTGTAACAATTTCGCCACTCTCGTGTCGTGACCGATTGGAACATCGATGTCGAAGCAGCTCGTCGACGCATCAAAGACAAGGTTCGGAAGACGCCGATATTCGACGTCAATATCGACGGGCGGGACGTTGTTCTCAAACTCGAACAGCTTCAAGTCGGCGGCTCCTTCAAGTATCGAGGTGCAACAAATGCAATCGCGTCCTTGCCTCACGGAACAGAGCACGTGATTGCATCGTCCGGTGGCAATCACGGTATGGCAGTTGCATTGGCGGCTGCAAGTAGTGGCGTCGAGGCGATGGTTGTTGTTCCACGCTCGACTCCCGACTCGAAAGTTGAGCGTATTCGTGCCGCAAAGGCGGAAGTCATCATTCATGGTTCGGAGTATGCCGACGCGCAACAGCGCGCACATTTACTCGCGAGTGAGACGGGTGCACATTTCATCCATCCGTTTGCCGATCCCGACGTGGTCGCGGGCTAGTGGACGACAATGCGATTTTGTATGCCCAGACAGTGCTCTGGGAGACGTGTCGAATCGCCGTCGAGCCAGGCGGCGCCACCGCTTTAGCGGGCGTGCTGACAAGGAAAATCAACGTACAAAAGCCCTGTGTTGTGCTTAGCGGAGCAAACGGCGACTGGTTCTTCTGAGAACTACGTCGCTGGCCGTTGAGCAACCAGAAGTGCTGTTACCGAGCCGCCAGCGCCCGCGCCGCGGGCGATTTCGGGCTCTTCACACCGGAAATGTGGGAAAGGGTCGCGACCTGCTTGCTACGAGGGCGTAAAGGTTTGGCTGTCGGTGTGGCCGTTACGGTGGAGGCGGTGTTTTGCCTCGTCGGTTGCCTTGTGGATGCCGGTATCGACCACTGAGCGGGCCTTGTCCGCTGCAATATGTGTCGCATCGGAGCGCTTGACCTTGGCGATAAGGCGGTTGAGCTGCTCGTATCGCCCACGTCCGGCCATTGCGCCGAAGTAGTAGCCGACTGTCAGTCCTGCGATAAATCCGAATCGAAGTCTCATCATGTGGAACTTTCTACCCCAGACGGGCGAGATCCACTCCAATCGTTCACAACCATGTTCTGAGCAGGCCACAATGTCCTACAGTGGCGCCCGACCGGGTCGATCAGTTCCGGTCAAGTCATTCCTTCCGGGGTAGCTCAATTGGCAGAGCAAACGGCTGTTAACCGTTAGGTTCTCGGTTCGAGTCCGAGCCCCGGAGCTTTGTTTGTTGTGGGTTGAGCGGCGATACATTGTGGTTCGCGGCCGTTCGAAGCAGCGACTGATAGGGGATTACGCCACGTTTTTCTGCATGCCCCGGGGCCGTAGCTCAGTGGTTAGAGCAGGGGACTCATAATCCCTCGGTCGTGGGTTCGATCCCCACCGGCCCCACGTTGTTCATGACGACATAAGTCCTGGTCACGGGCTTGCGTTTCCGCCAGGCTCCGAGCTTGATTGATCATTAGCTTCGTCGAGTACAGCAGTTCGTACAGCGTATGAAGCCGAAAGCGCCTCATCGACCTTGTCGAGCACGGTACGTACGAGGGGATCAGCAACGT
>JBBSGY010000435.1:0-2929 GCA_038253645.1 Acidimicrobiales bacterium | reverse complement strand
TGCGCACTGACCCCAGTCCAGCACGCTCCAGAACCGCCCCAACTGCCATACGCACATTATTGCCGACAGCGGCCCGTTTCGCGAGTCAAAACGCCTGATTTACAAGGATTTTCTGATCACTGTGTCAGGAGTCCTGGATTCTGCGGTCCGAAATGATGCTTGAGCATCCGCTTGCTGTCGCCGGACGCTCGTCGAGCGGCAAGTCGTTCGAGCTGTGTTCATCGCTTGAACTCGATTCTGTTTCATACGCCGCGTCATTGACAAAGCAATTCATCGGATTGTTGATTTCTCAGCTGGTTCATGCACGGCAAGTCGATGAGAAAACTCAGGTACGCGAACTGCTTCCAGAGCTTCCACGGTGGGCTGGGGATATCGAGTTGCAACATCTTCTACATCACACGTCTGGCATTCCATCCATGGACGACGTGTTGACGCAACTCGGACTTCCGAAGGGAGTTGATGGCGAGCAACAACTTGACAACGAGCTGGTCATCCGTGCGCTGATGGAATGTTCGTTGCACCGTAAACCCGGAGACGCATTCGAGTACAGCAACGTCGGATACATCTGTCTTGCCGAGATTGTGCAGCGCGTGTGTGGCGCGTCGATAGCCGAGGTTGCGCACACACGTCTGTTTGAACCGCTCGGGATGCTGAAGTCGCACCTCGGAAATCGTGCGATCGACACGCGCGACTTCGTTCCACCCTCCACGATTGGCGACGGCGGACTTTGGTCGACTGCTTCGGACTTGTGCAAATGGAACACTGCGATGAATGAGCGAACGTTCGGATTGTCCGTGCATTTGTCGGCTGAGTCGCCCGGCGTTCTGAACAATGGAACGCCTTTGGATTACGCGTGGGGAGTGCGCCGAATCGTCGAAAATAAGAGTTGCTACTTCAGCCATGGTGGGACCTGGCCCGGAATTTCGTCGAAAATGATGCGCAGCGTCGAACGGGGAACGAGCGTTGTAATCCTTACTTCGAGTGAAGATGCAGTGACGATAACAAGAGCCGCCAGGCACATCTTGGATTGGGCAAGCTTCTAATGGACTGCGTCGTGAGTCGACGTATTCGGGCGAAACGATGAGTTCACCTAAACTGCTGCCGTGTCGCAACACGAGAGTTCGCCGGTCAAGGCATCGAACTCACTGTTCAAAAATCGCAACTTCATGTTGTTGTGGTCGGGCCAGCTTGCGTCCTGGGTCGGAACCGAAGTAAGCGGAGTAGTTCTTCCACTAATTGTTTTGGCACTCACCCATTCGCCTGCGCAGGCGGGGGGAGTGGCTGCGGTCCGAGGCATCGTCTATGTGATTGCCGCACTTCCGGCGGGTGCGTTGATCGACCGGTTGGACCGACGCCACGTAATGGTTGTTGCCAACGCCGGAAGCGGAATTGCAGTCAGCCTGATCTGCCTTGGCTTGGCTCTCGACCGACTGACGCTGGGTGAGCTCTATTTGGCCAGTGCCGTGGAGGGAGCCTGTTTTGTGTTTGCGAATCTGGCTCGTTTCGCAGCCTTGCGCCGCGTGGTTCCGCCTGAGCAGTACGCAGCGGCCCGTGTGCAAACGAGCATGGCCGACAATGCAGCGCTGCTATCGGGGCCCGCCCTCGGTGGATTTTTGTTTCAGGTAATGGGAGCGAGTTTCGCTCTCCTGGTTGACGCTGCCAGTTACTTCATCAACGCCGTTTCGATCTTCTTCATCAAGAAACCGTTGCAGGACTCGAACTTCAAAGCCTCGACTTCGATAAAACAGGAAATTGTGAGCGCTGGTCGTTGGCTCTTGAATCAGCGCTCGTTGCGTCACCTCAATCTGTTCATGGGTGGTCAAACAGCCATTGCTTCTGGCGTCTACCTACTGGTTGTCGTTGTTGCTCACGAAGGGGGACTCTCGTCTACGGCGATCGGTGCCATTTTCGCGGTGGGTGCAGTTGGTGGGTTCGTCGGTGCCGGCCTCGCAGGGCGAGCACACAAGCGGTTCACGCGACGCTCGATCCTTATCGTCACCAGTGTTGCGACCTGCCTTGCTGTTGGCAGTTACGAGCTTGCCGACGGTGCCATCGCATTGGGACTCGTAACGGCAGTGCTCTATATGCTTGGTCCGTCCCGTGAAATTGCATCGGCGACCTATTCTGTAAGCGTTGTTCCTGACGTCATGCAAGGCCGGGTGAGCAGCATCACTCGAATCGTCGAGCTGGCTTCGCATTCACTGGGCTTCTTGCTCGTCGGACTATTGCTGGAACACGTTGGTAGCGGACGAACCATCGCAGCGATGTGTATCGCCTCGATTGGCCTAGCCGCCGTTGCTATGACAGATCGAGCGTTTCGGTCGATCTAAGTAACCGAGGTGCGTCGAGTGAAACGCCGACTTGCCTCTCGTGGCCTACGTGATGATGCAGGTAGTGCCGGCGTACATGAAGCTCACTACGTTGTTCGTGAGCACTCCGCCAATGCCACCCGAATGCCAAGCGGGTCCGACCGTACTCTGGTCGTCGATCGTCACGTCCTTGTATATGGTTTTCAACTCGTCACGAGTCGTGCCTAAGTGCACTCCACTCGGCGTGTTGAAGTGCCCTGATCGAAGGTTCCACCCAGTTAGCTTGCCGTTTTCGAATACAACTGCGAGATCTGAATAGTTCGCATACTCGTATGCGAGGCCGCCTTCAGCGCAGGTGTTCTTACCAATTTTCGGGTCGCCGAGGATCTTGTCGAGTGCGACCCTGGACTCTGCTTGTGGTGAAGAACCGAATGTCAGCGTCTGGCCGGCCAGCTTCAGGCCATTGTTTTGAACGATGACTGTCGGTGCGGAAGAAGCGAACGTGGGGGTGGATGATGTCGGCGCGACAACTGTCGGCGTCGGTTCGGCTGACTTTGTATCGGATTTGCACCCGGTGATGAGAAGTAGCGAAGGAAAGATCAACGCCATGACGAATTGTT
>JBBSGY010000434.1:0-2930 GCA_038253645.1 Acidimicrobiales bacterium | reverse complement strand
CCGGGTCCGAAAACCACTTTTCCTTGCGCACGAAGTGTGTCTGCAAGCCCATTAACCAACGGCGTTTCGGAACCGATTACAACGAGATCAGCTTCGTCTGACGTGGCGACAATCTGCGCAGTACGACCGAGCACAACCCGCAACGCATGTTCACGGCCGCCATTGCCTACGACATGAACTCTCATCACGCCGGACTGAGGCACTGATCACGTTCGGGACCAATGCCGACGAACGAAACCGGCACCTTGACCTCCTTTTCGATGAGACGAATGACGTCTTGTGCCTGTGAAGGCAAATCATTCCAATCTCTCACGTCGGAGGTTTCGGTCTGCCACCCGGGAAGTTCTACGTAAACGGGAGTTACGTGGTGCAGTTCGGACTGGTGGTACGGAACATGCGAGACGCGTTTGCCATCGATTTCATAGCCGGTACACACCTTGATCGAGTCAAGAGTGTCAAATACATCGAGCTTCGTAATGCCAATGTCGGTGAGGGTGTTGAGACGCGCCGCGTGACGCAACATAACCGCGTCGAACCAACCCGGGCGGCGGCGGCGCCCGGTCGTCACTCCGAATTCGCGACCACGATCGACGATGAGTTCCGCGATTTCACCGTCAAGTTCCGTTGGGAAGGGGCCCGCGCCCACCCGCGTGACATAAGCCTTCGCGACACCCATAACTCGGGTGATGTCACGTGGACCGATACCGGCCCCGGTGCACGCGCCTCCGGCGACCGGGTTTGACGAAGTGACGAAGGGATACGTCCCATGATCAAGGTCGAGAAAAGTTGCTTGGGCGCCCTCGAGTAAGACGTTTTGTCCTGCGTCCAGCGCGTCGTGGACAAGGCCGACCGTGTCGCCAATGAACGGCCCGAGTTTCGGCCGATATTCGTCTACATATGACACAAGAATCTCGTCGAGGTCGATCGGAAGCTTGTTGTAAATCTTCGCAAGAACTTGATTTTTCTCTTTTAGAACAACTTCGAGTTTCTCACGGAAGATCTTCGGGTCGAGCAGATCCTGTATCCGCAGTCCGACGCGCGACGCCTTGTCGGCATATGCAGGGCCGATGCCGCGCTTTGTAGTTCCAAGTCGATTACGGCCCAAAAAGCGTTCGGTTAGTGCATCGAGTTCTTGGTGGTAGGGCATTATCAAGTGCGCGTTTCCACTGACCTTGAGACGACTGGTGTCGATACCTCGAGCATTTAGACCGTCGAGTTCATCAAGCAAGACTTTCGGATCGACGACAACGCCGTTGCCGATAATCGGGGTGATGTGCGGGTGAAGGATTCCGCTCGGCAGCAAGTGCAAAGCGAACTTTTCTTCGCCCACCACAATCGTGTGGCCGGCGTTGTGGCCGCCCTGATAGCGAACAACCATCTGCATCTCATCGGCAAGTAGGTCGGTAAACTTTCCTTTGCCTTCGTCGCCCCATTGGGTTCCGACAATCACTGTTGCGGGCACGTTTGCCCAGCATAGTGGAGGTCATGAGCGCTTTGATCCGCTGACGGAATCAGCCCAATGCTGATTTGGCAAGGTTCAATGCGTAGTCGGCCCACCATTGGCCTGCTGTCGGTCCACCGTTGCACGGACCGTCTGACTCGCCGGGACGCTTGATCCACAGATACGCGTCCGCGTGAGCGACGCCGGTGTTCGTCGTCGGCGATTCGCCGAGCGAACGTCCGAGCGGATTGCACCACTCACCATTCGTTCCGTTGCCGTTGCGACTTGTGTCAATGATGTACTGCTTGCCACCAACAAGAGATGACACCGACTCCCCGTACGCAACGTTGTCTTTCGTCGAAACGAAGTTCGAGACATTCAACGAGAAGCCGCGGGCTCGATCTATGCCTGCCGACTTGAGGCGTTGCGCCAGGGTTGCCGAAGTTTGCCAGCCGGGGTGACCTGCGTCGAGATACACACTCACGTTTGGTTTCGATTCAAGAATATCGACGGCGCTGCTCAAGAGCGACAGTCGATCTGACTGAAGCTGTGAGCTCAAACAATCAAGCTGATTCAGGGCGTCGGGCTCGAGAACGACCCACGCCCTCTTGTCGCCGATTCCCGTTGCAACGGTGTTGATCCAGCTTCGATATGCGTCGCCACCGTTTGCCCCACCGGCCGAGTACGAGCCGCAGTCACGGCCGGGGATGTCGTACGCAACAAAAACAGGCGTTGTGCCGGACGTCGATGCTGCATTGACGATTGCGGAGACACCTTCCTGAACATTTGCAGTCCATCCGCCAAGCCATACGGCTCCGCCGCCCTGCGCTACGCGGTCCATGTAAGCCGCATCGCCCGGTCGTGATACTTGCCACGCTTTTGCCTGCTGTGCGGCCGGGTTGTTCGGATCGACCCAAAATGCCGTCGAATTAGCGACCGATGCGGCGGGCGTTGTTGTGGTCGTTGTGGGAGCAGCGACGGTAAATGTCGCCGAGTCCCCCTTCCAGATCAGCGCCGTGCCCCAGCTTCCGGCGAATACACCTTGTTTGACAGAGTATGCGCCTGGAGGTTTGCCGGCCGCCGACCATACGTAGTTGCGTGCGATCGTTTGGTACGGATTGACAGTCGGCTGTTCCGACCATTGCGCGACGCGCGCGCCTGACGGCCCGTAGATCTCGGTGTCCACCGTCACCTTTGTTGTCACAAAATCAGACGGAACCACAAATGTTGCCGCGATGCTTCCATCAGACGTTGCCGATGCACTCACATTCCAAGGCTGGGCGGCTTGCGCAGCGAGCGCGATCGAACCGGCTTCGCTCACCCACGAGCGCGTCGCACTCCAGTTTGTAGTGAAAACGCCTTGCGCGACTCGATATGTTCCGACGCCGAGTCCGGCGGTATTCCATGAGTACTTGCGCACGTTTGGCGCTCCACCCAAAGCCACTTGCTCGCTCCACTGCGCAACGCGGTTTCCGGCCGGCGCGTAGAT
>JBBSGY010000433.1:0-2931 GCA_038253645.1 Acidimicrobiales bacterium | reverse complement strand
CCATCCACGCAGACGTACGCACAATCGCGAGAAGGAAGCCGACGAGTGTGGCTACCGGAATCTCGGTGCCCATCTAGTGGTCCCTCACTAGTGCCCGATCAGGCCGGGAATGAGCTTGAACAACTGGTTCGTGAACGAAACAAGCGTGTTGAGCATCCAGTTTCCGGAGAACACGATTACCAACGCGACTCCGGCCAGTTTCGGCACAAATGTAAGAGTGACCTCTTGAATCTGCGTGATCGACTGCAGCAGGGAAATTCCCAGACCGATGGCCAGACTCATCACGAGCACCGGTCCGGAAACCTTTGCAGCAACGATCTTTGTCATGACTGCGATGTGAATTACAGCTTGATCGCTCACCGGAAACCCTTCCCCTTCAGTTGAAACTTGTGATCAGGGAGCGCACCACGAGCGCCCAGCCGTCGACGAGCACGAACAACAACAACTTGAACGGCAGCGAGATCATCTGAGGCGGCAACATCATCATGCCCATAGACATAAGAGAGGAGCTGACGATGATGTCGATCACCAGGAATGGAATGAAGATGACGAAGCCGATGATGAACGCCGTTTTCAACTCCGAGAGAATGAACGCAGGACACAAGACGGTAAGGCTTACGTTCTCGGGCTTGTCCGGTGTCTTTCCGGAGGCCTGCGAGAACAAAGACAATTCGTCAGCGCGCGTGTGCTTGAGCATGAATTCCTTCAGCGGCTGCGATGCACGTTCGAATGCGACGCTTTGCGTGATTTCGCCTTTCAGGTAAGGCTGCACACCTTTGTCGTTCATCTGTGTGAACACGGGCGACATGATGAAGAGGCTGATGAACAGCGCTAGACCGACGAGAACTTGGTTTGGCGGGATGCCTGAAATGCCGAGTGCATTGCGTGTGAGCCCGAGCACAATGATGATGCGCGTGAAGCTCGTCAACATGATGAGTAGCGCAGGCGCAACGGACAAGATCGTGATCAACAAGATGATCAAGATGCTCTGCGATGGCTTGTTGAGAGCGCTGCCGAGGTCTAGGTTCAGCGACGCGGTGCCGTTATTCGTTGCGGTGCCGGTGGGACCGGTTGGGCCCTTTGGGCCTGCCGTCGCGGCCGCCGGTGTATTCGTGGGAGCGTCTTTTGCCGGAGCGGCCGGAGCAACGATCGGGTTGCTGACAGGTGCAACCGGGTCGGGGTTCACTGGCGCGACCTGTGCCGATGCCGGAGTTGCGAACAACACACTCAGAGCAATTGCGCCCAATAAGCCGAGCAATGACGCCGTTGGTGCGTTCTTTGTTACTGAGCTGCGAATGTTCGTAAGGAATCGTGACATGGAGGGCCTTTCGTTCGCCGGAGGCGGACCAGAAATGGTTTCGCCGGAGGCGGACCCAAAAATGGTTTGCCGGAGGCGGACCAGAAATGGTTTCGCCGGAGGCGGACCAGAAATGTATGAAGGCGCCCGGGTGGCTAACGGCGAACCGTGCGCTCCCGGACCTGCGTGAGCAGTCCCGTCCATGCCGGACTTGGCGCAGCGGTAGTGATTGCTGCGTCAACATCGACGTCCGTCCCTTGGGCGTCGATCTCAGACTCGACGAGTGCGATCTCGTCGAGCTGAGTAAGTAGAGAAACGTTTTGATCGGTTACGCCGATCACGAGGGTTGTGTCCCCAGCGCGCACGAGTGCGACTGATGCGTGACGGCCGATGCTGTGACGCGAGATCACTTCGAAGGCAGCACGTTTTTTTGAAGCCGCGACGGAGCCGAGTCGTAGACCACCCGTGCCGGGGATCTTGCGATTTCCGAGGAGGCGTGCGATGAGTGCCATTGCACCGATGACTGCCACCATCGAGAGAAGGAGCCGCGGGAGCAGCTGTGTCAACGACGGGTCGTGCATTACTGGTTGGTCTTCTTCGCGTCGTAGCCGATGATTTCGGTGATGCGAACGCCGAACTCTTCGTCGATGACTACGACTTCGCCACGTGCAACGAGTGTTCCGTTGACTAGAAGGTCAACCGGTGAACCGGCCGCGCGGTCGAGCTCAACGATCGAACCAGGCTGCATCGCAAGGAGCTCACGGACGGTCATGCGGGTGCGCCCGAGCTCTGCTGTCACGCCCATCTCGACGTCGTTCAACAGCTCGACTGCGCGGGTTGCGACGCCACCGACAAGAACCTCGGAAAGGCTTTCGAAATGTGCGCTGTCGGCTCCGGCTGCAACAACAGTTTCATTCTGGTCGAGCAACAGAACGAGTGAACCAACCGGAGTGCCGTCTGCGCTGATGATCGGAACCACGGTTACGGCGTCGTTGCCTTCGGCATTCGCAAGTGCGACTTCGGCATCCAGAACTTGTGCTGCTTCGTGACGAACGTCGCCGAGCGCGGCGGATGCATCGACCAGTGCAGGCTCGAGTCCGAGTGCGAGTTCTTGCGGGCCGACAGGCCCGTTCTCGATCTGCGCGGCGAGTTCTGCCGAGACAACGAGAATGATCGTGCCCGATGCAGCACCGGCAAGAGCGGCCGAGATTGCCTTGGCACCAGGGCCCGGGATTGCGGCGGACAGCGCCGCTGAGCCTTGCGCTGGAGCGCCGGGCGTTGCGTCAGGAGCAGGCAGAGTCCGAAGCGCGGCGGCAGCGGCTACGAGAGCCGATTCGACGTTGGTGGTTGTGCTCATTGATTGTTCTCCGCAGTGGCGTGGTTGGGATCGACGGTTGCGACGATCTGACAAGCGAGTCGCTTACCTTGTCGGCCGGGTTTGGCCAGTAAATGAGGTACTCCGTGGGCTTTCACTGTGAGCGGTGAATTCACGCCATGGTGGAGTGGTAAAACGTCTCCAACCTCGAGTTCGAGGATGTCGGAGCCGGTCATCGAGACGGTGTTGAACAAAACGTTCACGTCGAGGGGAATGTCCATCGCCTTGTCATGGAGCGCCTTACCGATGGCGGCGGGGT
>JBBSGY010000432.1:0-2938 GCA_038253645.1 Acidimicrobiales bacterium | reverse complement strand
TGGAGATCCATATGCACAGTTCGCCGCAAAGCGCGTGTTTCGCTGGGTGCGACTACTGCACGACGTCACGTCACAGACACGTATCGGACTCGTGTGTCACGGAGACATCGGGCCGCACAACGTTTTGTTCGAGACAGAAGGCAAGCCGGTCGGTCTGATCGACTGGGACTTTGCGCACATCGGCGTGCGGGAAGACGACCTTGCGACGGCTATCAAAAATTTCGTTCCACTGGGAAGCGGAAATCCCGACGAACAAGTCGCGCGCGCGATGGCGATGCTCGATGCCTATGGCACCGACTTGGTCGATCGTGATGTATTGATCACTCTCATCCCAAAAGCGTTCGATGACGACATCAACTTCTGCATGGAGCAAGCAGAATCCGGCAATGAGTTTTACGTCGATTGGGTCGCCACTGGCGGCGCGGACGAACTTCGCGCTCGCCGCGACCGAACGCTCGAGCTGCTGCCAAAGCTATAGCCGATTCCTGGCTAAGGACTAGTTGGCCCTTGAGGAACAACGGATCCAAAACCAGCGGTAAGCGAATTTGATCAGGCGAGACTGCGAGTGATCACACGATCCTCACTGTTCGAAGGCTTGGCAACGAACGGATCGAGCGGTTGTTCGCAATCGACCTGCGCGTGAGCAGATTCGAGGATCAAGGGAGTCCACTTGTCAAAGTGATTACCGATATGGGACCACAGTCCGCCGAGAATTCGGCACAACGAAGTGAAATCTGGCGGAGTTGCGCGTGGGCTTTCGACCGCACGACAATGTCGATCGACCATCTCGTAAACGGCTGGGCCGGCAATCGCTCTCACAACGCGCCGGACATCCGCCACCGCTCTTTCGACCGCCAAGTCGTTGGCATCGACCTCCTTCTCGATTGCAAGCGCATACATCTTTGGATCAGGCGCATGAATCGGACTCAAGAACGACTGAAGTGACGATTGATCAGGAAAGAAAATCGCTGTTTCGCGAAGTACGTCTGCGGCGTCATCGGATGCATGCACACGAACGAGCACCCTGTTGGTTATCCCGAGCTCATGGCGCAAGTGCCAGGAACGGCTAACTCCGGTCGTCTTCTTCCTCGAAGTGCCTTCAGGCGCTCGGCAATGGGCATTGCTGAGCGACCTCTTTCTTCAACGAGCAGCGCAATCGACGGCGTCACTGCGATGTGACGCCAGGTGAGATAGATACCTTCAATCGTTGCCCGCCATGCCTCAAATCGGATGAGTGCCTCGATCATCGCGCTATTGAAGCGTACGGGTGCGGCGCTCACAACCGAGAAGCCATGTGCATCCAAGATGTCGAAGGTTTGTTCCGTCCTTCGTTGAGCAAGGGCGTCAGGCAATAGCAGCAACAGTCCGTGTGACTTACTCCACCGTGAGGGATCGCCACCTAGAGCGTCTTCTATTCTGCGGGTTGCCGGCGAAAGATCGCCGTCGTCGAGCAGAACTTGAAGTTTCGTTGGTGATGACGTCAAATCTTGCAAAAAAAACCGGCCTAATAGCAGAAGAAGTGTGTAAATCCCCCCCCCACTAATCAAGCCCACTGTAGACGCCGGTCGAAGACGGGCGTTTCGCGCTGGATAACGGCTTATGGGCGTCTGTCTGCAAGGAACGTTCCCAAATTTCACTTATGAGAATGTCAATTCTTCGCCTCTGGTCAGTAGTGATAGCGACACTGCAAGATCACAATCTGCGTGTCATGGATTTGGTACACGAAGCGGTGTTCGCCAGTAATTCGACGTGACCAGGTGTTGTCAGACACGTACCGAAGATGTTCCGGCTTGCCGATGCCTGATGTTGCATTTCGGAGAGTGTCCTCGATCAACAAATTGACCCGTTTAAGAGCCTGCTTGTCGTTCTTTTGCCACCAGAGGTAGTCCTCCCACCCCTGCGAAGTCCATGCGTGGAGCACTTACTCAGCGTTCTCGATCAGCTCGTGGTGCTCGATCTTCCCCGCTTCAACCTCCGCAATGGCCGCGAATAGACGCTGCGCGTTTGCAGGGGAGCGGAGCAGGTGTGCCGTTTCGACAAGCGATTCGTATTCGGATTTCGAGATGAGAACAGCCGACGCAGTGCGAGCGACGATTTCGACCGGCACCTGGTCGTCATTGACTTTATTGATCAACGGAAAAAGGCGCTTGCGGGCCTCGGTCGCTGTGATGGTCATTTTGTGCTCCCGCTGAAGTGGTACACGTTTACGGTACAACTACCCCATCGGCACCGCAAACGGCGTTCCTGAAGTCCTTTCCAGGATTTTCGCTTCACGGTCTGAGGTTCCCTCATAATTACTTCCGATAACTGTAATTATCGGAAGTGAAAAAGACCCTAAAATGACCCTGTGACCGAGGCCATCGAACCTGTTTCCGCCGAGGTTGTTCGACCCCGAGCGACGAGTTCGCCGAGCTTCACGCCGAGGCACAAGAACACCTGACGCATCGCCGGGCGCTGGCGACGTTCCGGGCGTATTACTCAGACTGGCTGATCTTGCGTGAGTTCCTGGTGACCCGTTGTGCCGTTAACCCCGAGACGTTGCCCGTCTACAACGACATCGACGACGGGCGTCCGGTGATTCTGCCAGGACTGCCGAGCGAACAGATGGCCACAAACCACTTTGCAGTGTTTGCACAAACGGGATTTCCGAATACTTAGAAGCGCCGGGATAAACCGGCATGGAGTTGAGAATGAAAGAGTCTTGCATCGAAGAAGTAGCGACTCACAATGACCCCGAGTCATGCGTGTGCGTCAGTAATGGCGCAGGCGAAGCGTTGACAGGGGCACGTGCAGGCTGGGCTATTGAGCTGCGAAATCAGGACTTCAGGGTGCCGACGTTGTAGTTATATGCGGAAGGCAACATCACGAATGGCGATGATAAACGCGAGCCCGCAGTGAACCCTGCGCAGTCAGAGAACCACGGCATGTACGGAAACTC
>JBBSGY010000431.1:0-2943 GCA_038253645.1 Acidimicrobiales bacterium | reverse complement strand
TTGCATTCGGCATAGCGGCCACACCTCAACCACCAGGACGTTTACGTCACTGTGTCAGGAGTCCTGGATTCAGAAGTCGCACTGGCAGGTGGCCTGTTCAGGTCACTGACCTCGAAGGATCTTCACCTTGCAGACCGAGGTTTCTACAGCTTCGATCTGTGGAAAACCGCAGCATCAAGTGGTGCTCAGCTGCTCTGGCGGATGAAGGCATCCGCTGTACTACCAGCACTTGAGGTCTTTGAGGACGGCTCGTATCGTTCCGAGGTCTTTGCCGCAACAGACACAAAGAAAACCACTCCAATCACAGTGCGGGTGATCGAATACGTACTTGAGGGCAGAAGTGATTGCTCGTCACAACGGCCCTACCGGTTGATCACGACGATCATCGATCCGGGCGCTGCACCCGCCCACGAACTTGCAGCGCTATATGCGCAGCGTTGGGAGATCGAAACCAGCTTCAGCGAACTCAAGACAACATTGCGCGGAGCAGCAAAAGTGTTGCGCTCCAAGAGCGCAGATGGTGTCCGCCAGGAAATCTGGAGCTACCTACTCGTCCACTACGCGATACGCGTGTTGATCTATGAATCAGCTGGTGGTCAAGATCTCGATCCCGATCGGGGATCGTTCATCGAGACACTTCGGATAGTCCGCCGCCACATCACTGGGCAGGCGGGTTTTTCCCCCTCAAAGGCTCGCAAGACAAACAAAGCTCGCTGTTCTTGAGCTGCTGGACAAGGTCTTGAGTCCTCGCCGCAAGCGTTCGTGTCCGCGTGTCGTCAAACGCAAGATGAGCAGTTTTGGAGTCAAGCTTCCCGAGCACCAGCAGTGGCCGCAACCTCCACCGGTTCAATCGATCACGTAGGGGTATCCATTTAACCGGAGCAGCCCAGGTCAGAGGATATGCTCAGGCCGATGAATGTGGAAATCGCTGATGCCTGGGTAATCGCAGGGCCACCGGGGGCCGGGAAGACCACTGTTGCGAGCGTTTTGCTGTCGTTACTTTCTCCCGTTCCTGCTTTGCTCGACAAAGACGCTATGTATGGAGGCTTTGTCGCCGCCACGCTGTCAGCCGCCGATCGACCATCGGGCGAACGAGAAGGGCCGTGGTACGACGAGCACGTCAAGATTCATGAATACGGCGGCATGACCGCTGTTGCTCAAGAGATCAGATCAAAGGGATGCCCGGTAATGCTGTCGGCTCCATTCACCAAGCACATCCATGACGCTGGGATGTGGCACTCATGGGTGAACGAACTGGGAGGCGGATCGGTGCGTCTCGTATGGGTCCGCTCGGATGCAGATTCATTGCGTCAGCGTCTCGAGACTCGCCAGTCGGAACGAGACACCGAGAAGCTGGCAAAGTTCGATGCGTTCATCGCCGGCATGCACCTCGACGCAGAGCCTGCCGTCGAGCACGTGACGATTGACAACCGTCTTTCGGCAACGCTGACGATCGAAGCGCAATTGCGAGCTGTGCTCGGTGTGCTCTGACGTCCTGAGCATCACGCGTTCCGCCATGGTTGCCCGGCGGGTTCTTGCTCCAGACTTGCTGGATGGCCTCGTGTTCCGGGAGCCTTTGGCGGCTTGGACTTTGGTTGAGGGTTGAGGATAAGACTCTTGTAGCGCACCGGATCGTGACTGGCCGCAAGTTCCAGGAGACGGTAAAAGACCAGCCCACGACTACGAGAACGGCGGCGGTTGAATCGAAACACGAACTCGTCTAGGTACAGGCCGAGATGGGATTCATCGACTGATCCTTGGTGCGTTCCCAATAGCCACCGCTTGGTCCAATGCCACTAAATTAAGGGCTTTTGGCAATTCGGTGGCCGGGCATTGGTTTCGATGCCGGAACAATCGTGATCGTAGGGATATCCATTTAACCGGACTAGCCTGATCAGGTGGCAAATCCGGCAGCCGGCAAGCATTACCCCAGCTCAGAGGGACAATTCCGATCGTGGTTCTCGACGGACGCTGATTGTCTCGACTATCTCGAATGGCTGCGCTGGCCGGTTGGATTCATATGTCCCACCTGCGAAAGTCCTGGCGGCTGGAAGCTTGCTGACCGGCGTTTCATGTGCTGGACGTGCGGATCCAGAACATCGACGACAGCAGGGACCATCTTCGATCGCACACGGACTCCTCTCACGGTGTGGTTCACCGCATGTTGGTTGTTTGCAACGCAGAAGGACGGTATCTCAGCGCTCAGCCTTCAACGCGCGCTGGGTATCAGCTCGTACCAAACCGCATGGGCAATGTTGCACCGTTTGCGTTCATCGCTCATTCGTCCAGGACGCGAATTGCTCTCCGGAAAAGTCGAAGTAGACGAGACCTTGATCGGCGGAACTGAAGAGGGCGATCGTGGTGGTCGCACGCCCGGTGAGAAAGCACTTGTCGGCATCGCTGTCGAACTTCTTGAACATGGTGGCTTCGGTCGTTGCCGCATGTTAATTCTTGCTGATGCGACGGCACCGTCTCTTCGTCAGCTCCTAATCGACAACGTCGAAGGGGGGTCGACGGTCTTAACCGACGGATGGCAGCCCTACAAGCAAGCAACAAAAGGGCTCTACACCCACGAGCGAGTTGTCGCTCCGGGCAAGCGTGCTGTTGAACTTCTCCCTGGAGTCCACCGCATTGCGTCACTGACCAAGCGGCAATGACACTAAATTAAGTCTCTAGTCCTCTACGGTGTCGTACCTCACAGGAGGTGACGACATGGCACGAGTGGGTGGTGTTCAAGAACACGACGGAGAGCGCCTTACTGATTACATCAGCGTGGGCGTACTCGCCAAGGTGTTTCCGCCAGACGTGGTTGACGCGGCTATCAAACCCTGATATTTCAGCCGACCCTGAAATAACTCTTCGATAGACGCGACAAATGCTCCGTCACCAGCAAGAATGTCGGTTGTTGAACACAACACATATTGCTGAAGAGGAGCACCTGTC
>JBBSGY010000430.1:0-2943 GCA_038253645.1 Acidimicrobiales bacterium | reverse complement strand
TTTGAAGGTGTTCTTCGTCGTGAACAAGAGCTTGCAGACGGCTTCTCTGAATACCGCTTTGCCGGGTACGTGACCGTGACTGCATCGAGCCTCGTGGAGCTCGAAGAAGCGTGCAGTGAAGTCGAACAGTCATCACAGCAATGCCATATCGAACTCCGTCGACTTTTCGGTGAACAAGACGTAGCGTTTACATGCACGCTCCCTTTATGTAGAGGACTGAATTAGTATGTCCGCATCAGATACCGTCAAGGTTCCGGCGCATCGCGTGTCAACCGCGCACCTGCAGGCAGCGTACCCGTTCGTCGCTGAAGCCGGTCTTGGTGGCCGAGGCGTATTCATCGGCCAAGACCTTTTTGGTGGCGGCAGTTTTTGTTACGACCCATTCGAGCTCTATTCACAAGGGATACTCACCGACCCGAACATGATCCTGTTGGGTCACATCGGTCGAGGCAAATCCTCGTTGGTAAAAACCTATATTTTACGCCAGCAAGTGTTTGGTCGTAAGGCAGCGGTTATGGACCCGAAAGGGGAGTATCAAGACCTTGCCGCCGCACTCGGCGTTACGCCGTTGCGTTTGACGCCCGGTGGTGCAATTCGCATCAACCCGCTCGACCCCGGTCCTGGGGCATCCGAACTCGATGCGGAAGAAACGATCACTCGACAAGAGTCGTTGCTCACATCGATCTCTGAAGCTGCGCTCAAACGTCGCTTGAACCCGGCCGAGCAGACTGCATGTCGTCTCGCGCTCGACCACTGCCGCGCGCGCACGATCCGTCCGGTTATTCCAGAAGTCGCCGCAGCACTGTTGAAGCCGAACCACGCGTCCGCTGCCCGCTCTCACTCGACACCGGAGCGACTTGCCGAAGACGGTCGTGAGCTTGCGCTGGAACTTCTCCGGCTGTGTGAGGGCGATCTGCGAGGCATGTTCGACGCGCAGACGTCTATCGATGTCGACTGGGATGGTCCGCTTGTCGTGGTTGACCTTTCCGCGTTGCACCAATCGGACGCACTGCCCATCCTCATGACGTGTACTGCAGCGTGGCTTCAGGCAGCATTCGCCCGTCCTGGTGCCGGCAAGCGCATCATCGTTGTTGACGAGGCGTGGTCGATTCTCAAGACGATCGGTATTGCACGGTGGATGCAGGCGAACTTCAAGCTCTCTCGTGCTTACGGCATTCAGAACCTCATCGTGATGCACCGCGTGTCCGACTTGAAGGCAACCGGAGAGCTCGGAAGCGAGACTCGTACGATCGCCGAAGGTCTGCTTTCCGACGCCGGAACGCGAGTTGTATACGCACAATCGCCTGATGAGCTCTTATCGGCGCGCGAATTGCTCGGTTTGACCACTACCGAAGCAAATTTGTTACCCACACTGGGCCGTGGTGAGGCAGTCTGGAAGGTAGGCGCACACTCATTTGTCGTTCGCCACATGCTTGGTCGGGCCGAATATGCGTTGGTCAACACCGACTCTCGCATGACACGAATTGCAAGCGAAGGCGCCCAACAAAAAGAAGTCTTGGAAGAGGAGTAACTATGGCAGACGGCGGAGGTGGCGGAGGTGGCGGAAAGAGCAACGAAAACATGATCTTTGCGGCAATCGGTGTTTTGTTTGCGCTCAGCGCAGTGTTTTGGCTTGCCGGTTCAGTATCGGCTCGCATTGCCGGCAATCCGGCGCCGACCACGAGCTTCTCGAACATGCCGGCCGTATTGATTGCCCTTGCAAGTGATCCTGGCAACCCGGCCAACGCTTGGCCACAAGCCGACAGAGGTTCGATTCCGACCGCATTTACGTTCTACTTTGTTCTCACCGTCATGGTGGTGCTCGGCTTTGTTGCCGTTGTGGGCAGCATCAGGCTTTGGCAGGCTTACGGCCCCGGTAACCGCGGAAGTGGCAACGGACTCGGCTCGAAGGGAACGCAATGGGCCAAGCGCGGCGACCTGAAGCAACTTATTGTTCGTGAGCCCACGCCTGGTCGTTTGGTTCTCGGGACTGTCAGTGGCGCGATGATCGCAACCGAGCAACGACACTCCGTCATCGTTCTTGGTCCTACGCAGTCCGGTAAGACGACCGGTCTAGCCGTTCCGTCCATCCTCGAATGGCGCGGTCCCTGCATCGCAACGTCTGTCAAGAACGACCTTGCGCAAGACACGCTCGGTTGGCGCGAACGTCAAGGCCAAGTCTGGGTTTACGATCCCACTGCTACCACTGGTCTACCCGCGTCGACGTGGTCGCCACTCGATGGAGCTCGAGAGTGGTCCGGCGCAAAAAAGATAGCGTCTTGGTTGACCGGCGCTTCGAAGTCGAATGCAAAAGGTCTGCAAGACGGAGACTTTTGGTATTCCGCTGCCGGCAAGCTTCTGGCCCCTCACCTGTTTGCAGCTGCCGCAAACGGCTACACAATGGCCGACGTGGTCCGCTGGATAGACACGCAGGAAGAGTTCGAAGTTCGTTCGCTCTTGCAGGCAACAGGAGTCGAAGAAGCAATCACCGCAGCCGAGGCATCTTGGCAACGTGAAGATCGAGCACGCAGCTCTATTTACACAACTGCCGAAGTTGTCATCGAGGCATACAGCGACCCGACCGTTCTGCAGTCAGCTCGCACGTCTGAGATTCGCGCGTCGCGGTTTCTCGACGGTGGCGATCACACGCTCTATGTATGTGCTCCTTCGCACGAACAGGACCGTTTGCGTCCTGTATTCTCCACGTTGTTGAAGCAGTTCATCCGCGCTGCCTATGACCTCGGTCGTAGGCTCGACCCGCCACTCCTGATCGTGCTCGACGAGGCGGCAAACATTGCGCCGCTCGATGACCTTGACACCATCGCGTCGACCTGTTCGGGACTTGGCATCCAGCTGGTAACGGTTTGGCAGGACCTCTCGCAGATCAACGCTCGCTACGGCGACCGCGCTAACACCGTCATAAACAACCACCGCGCGAAAATC
>JBBSGY010000429.1:0-2956 GCA_038253645.1 Acidimicrobiales bacterium | reverse complement strand
GGTGTTCTTGAAGTCGAAGCGCTGGCCGACCTCTTTGGAGGCCTGGTCAACAGCATTGCGAATCTCTTGATTATCAACTTCGGAAACAACATCGAAAGAAGGCATGGTCAAAGACGCTATAACCTGAACCCGCCGGATCGTTACCCAAGCGGCCAACGGGGGCTGACTGTAAATCAGCTGGCTTTGCCTTCGGAGGTTCGAATCCTTCACGGTCCACGCATTTGTCGAGCGGCGGAGCAGATGACCTGGTCATTTGCTCCGCCGCTTGTCTGGCATCCGGGTGGAGCGGAATAGTCGTGAACGGGTACGTCCGAGATACGGCAATTCTTCGTGATCTGCCCCTCGGCGTAATGGCATTGGGCACAATCCCAAAACGCAGCTTCGTGCAGCGGCAGGGTGAGCGAGGCGGAACAGTCTCGTTTCTTGGCGTTCATTTCGAGGCTGGAGCATGGCTCTGTGCTGATGACGACGGCGTAGTCATTGCCGACAACCCGCTGAGTTGATGTTCGAACGCGCCAAAGCGAAGCGCAACCCCTCCAACGCGGATAAACCTTCTCAATTCGACCGTTTGTGATGACGATTAAGTTGGCTTCGTGGGAGCCGACAAGATTTCGCTGGAGTTCAACGGGAAGAGACTTAGCGGAGCAGTGCACGCTTCCGTGGAAGCGTTTGAAACGTGCGTGTTGTTGTTGCACGGCGGGCCCGAGGGATCGAAAGACGGTCCGGCTGACTTGTTCGTCAAGCTTGGTGATGCCCTTGCTGTTGAAGGCATCAAGGCTGTTCGTTTTGATTTCTTGGGTGAAGGCGAAAGCGAAGGCGACTACATCGACGAATCGCCAAGCAGCCAGGTTGCGCAGTACAGGCACATCGTCGATTGGCTTGGGGTGCAAGGTTGCCGCCGACTCGGCGTTGTCGGCGAGAGCTTCGGCGGTACTTGTGCCTTGGGCGGTTACGACCAGCGAGTGAACGCGCTCGTGTTGTTGTGGCCCTGCATCTGGTTGCTCGATGAATCGTTTGCGCCGTTCCTCGCGCCGGGGAGAATGTCGGAACTAGCCGAACGCGGTTGGTTTTTAGAAGGCGAACGGCAGGTAGGTCAGCGGTTTGTAGACGAAGTGATTGCGGATGACACACGCGAGCCGCAGCTGCGCAATGTGAATGTTCCAACGCTGCTGATTCACGGCGATGCGGACAAAGAGGTGCCCGTGCATCAAAGCGAAACTGCCTATGCGGTATTGCCCGAGCCGAAGCGTTTGATCATCGCCCCGGGCGGCGCTCATTGCCTCCGCGAAGAGCACGAACAGCCGATGGTGATCACCGAAACCGTTGCATGGATGACGGAGCACTTGCGTGATTCCCGAGTCTGAGCCGGCCAGCATCAAGAGCCTCTACGCAGCTATTGCGGACGTGTACGCGCAGAAGTACTTCGACGATCTAAGTGACGCGCATTTGGTCAACGAGCTACTCGCGCGGCTAGCCCCGAATGCTCACGTGCTCGACGTAGGTTGCGGACCTGGGACGTTCACAAAGTATGTCGCAGACCAAGGCTTCGTTGCAGAAGGCATCGACCTTTCTCCGGTGATGCTCGTCGAAGCAACCAAGCGTGTGCCCGATTGCACGTTTCAAGAGATGGATGTCCGCAAACTCGCGTACGAGGACGAACATTTCGACGGCATCGTTGCCGGATATTCACTCATACATGTACCGGCCGTTGACATGCACGTCGCGCTTTCCGAGCTTCGACGAGTCGTGCGTCCAAATGGATGGCTGCTCATCATCGGACAGTCCGGCGAGCCGGATCACGTTGAGGACGATCCGCTAGCGCCCGGAGAGCGTGTATTCGTGAATTTCTTTTCAGTGGACCGAGTTGTCTCGGCACTTGCCGGCGCCGGATTTACCGTAAAAAAAGCCGATGTCAAAGCCACAACAGACTTGGAATCGATGAGCGACGGCGTTGTCTGGGCGTTGGCACAAGCGGGCATTTGAGAGCGCTTAAAGAGTCTTGAGGAGCATGGCCGGACATAGTTGTATGGACAACCAATTGAGCAAAACCGACTTGTTCCTGAGCTTTGTTTACGTGGGATCACTGTTGGATCCAATGCGGGCGTTGACTTTGCACCCCCAGGTATCCCTAAGGTGAGCGCAACGAAAACGAGACTCATTAGGAGCCCCCCGTGGATGAGACGCAGACCGATGTTGCGGTGAAAGCCGTCGATGCCCGAAAGACGTATGGCAAGGGCGAGGCTGCCGTGACGGCGCTCGACGGTATTGACGTCAGTTTCCAGCGCGGCAAGTTCACAGCGATCATGGGCCCCTCGGGGTCTGGCAAGTCGACGCTTATGCACGTTATGGCCGGCCTCGACACGCTCGACAGCGGGGCGGTGTTTATCGGCGACACAGAAGTCACGAAGCTCAACGAGAAGAAGCGCACGCTATTGCGTCGCGACAAAATCGGTTTCATCTTTCAGACGTTCAATCTCGTTCCGACATTGACAGCGATTGAGAACATCAAGCTTCCGAATTCACTTGCGGGGCGTAGCGGCGATGAAAAGTGGATCGAATCGGTCATCGACATGGTGACGCTGCATGATCGCCTGTCGCACAGGCCGAGCGAATTGTCCGGTGGCCAGCAACAGCGCGTTGCCGTTGCCCGCGCCCTTGCTTCGCAACCCGAAATCATTTTCGCCGACGAGCCGACCGGAAACCTCGATTCTCATGCAAGCGCTGAGATCCTCGCGTTCATGCAGAGGGCCGTTCGGGAGCTGAATCAGACGATTGTGATGGTTACCCACGACCCAAACGCGGCGGGATATGCAGATCGCGCGGTGTTCTTGAGCGACGGCAAGATCGTCGACGACATGGATGAACCAAACGCCGATTTCATCCTCGATCGCATAAAGAAGCTGGAGCGCTAGATGAAGCGTGTTATTTGGAAAGGCATTTGGGCGCACAAGATTCG
>JBBSGY010000428.1:0-2959 GCA_038253645.1 Acidimicrobiales bacterium | reverse complement strand
TTCAAGGGCATGAAGATGGCCGGCCGTATGGGTGGCGAGCGAGTCACTACCCTCGGTCTCGAAGTTGTCCGCTCCGATGTCGACAGTGACCTTCTTCTTGTAAAGGGCGCAGTCCCCGGCCCACGTGGTGCAACCGTCGTCATTCGTGATGCGATCAAGAAGGGGAAGAAGTAATGGTGCTAATGGGCGAGGCAATTCGCAAAGAGCGCAAAATCGGCGCGGCGCCATCGGTCGATGTGCAAGACATTACGGGCAAGACACTTCGCCAAACGTCGCTTGAAGCAGAAATCTTCGCAATCGAGCCGAACGTGGCGCTGATGCACCAAGTCGTCAACGCACAGCTCGCAGCACGTCGTTCCGGAACGCAGAGCACTAAGACTCGTGCCGAAGTTCGCGGCGGCGGTGCAAAGCCATGGCGCCAAAAGGGAACCGGTCGAGCTCGTGCAGGCTCGCTTCGCGCACCTAACTTCGTCGGTGGCGGAGTTGCACATGGTCCCAAGCCACGCAGCTACGCACAGCGCACCCCGAAGAAGATGGTGCAGCTTGCAATGCGTTCGGCACTTTCGGACCGTGCGAATGACGAAAAGGTCATCGTCGTAAACGCTTTCAATTTCGAGATGCCTCGTACGAAGTTCGCAGTCGAAACGCTCAAGGCAATTGGAGCCGTTGGCAAAGTGTTGGTCGTTCTCGGTGACGATGACGAGCAGGCGTTCTTTGCTTTCCGCAACCTAAATACAGTTCACGTTGTTCACGAGAGCGAGCTCAACGCATACGACATCTTGCGTAGCGACTACGTCGTATTCACCGAAGCAACTGTACCGTCCAATACGCCCCGCGTTGCGGTCGAAATAGGCACGAAAGAACCGAAGCCCAAGGCCGCTGCAGAGGCAGAAGGGGAGTCGGGCGAATGACTCACCCACGTAAGGTCATTCTCAAGCCGATTGTCTCCGAGAAGTCTTACGAGGCCATGGAGCGAGGCATCTACACGTTTATTGTCAACCCTGACTCGAACAAGATCGAGATCCGTCAGTCGGTTGAGACGATCTTCGGCGTGAAGGTTGCAAACGTCAACACATTGAACCGTCAGGGCAAGCGCAAGCGCGATCGCAAGAAAGCCACGTTCGGCAAGCGCCCAGATACCAAACGAGCAGTGGTCACGCTCGCCGGCGACGACCGCATCGACCTTTTTGAGAGTTAAGACATGAGCCCACTTCGCAGACGTAAACCAACCAGTCCCGGCCGCCGTTTTCAGATTGCATCTGACTTTTCCGACATCACGACCGACAAGCCCGAGAAGTCGCTTCTCGCGCCCAAGCCCCGAACCGGTGGACGTAACTCGTACGGTCGTAAGACAGCGCGCCACCGCGGCGGAGGTCACAAACGCCAGTACCGCATCATCGACTTCAAGCGCGTAAAAGACGGCATTCCGGCCAAGGTCGCGACAATCGAATACGACCCGAACCGCACGGCACGCATTGCGCTGCTCAACTACTTCGACGGCGAAAAGCGCTACATCATTGCGCCGCGCGACGTAAAGGTCGGCGACGTTCTTCAGAATGGCGAAGGCGCTGAGATTCGCCCGGGTAACGCACTTCCGTTGCGCTTCATCCCCCTGGGTACTGTCATTCACAACGTTGAACTCAAACCAGGCGGTGGCGGCAAGATCGCACGCGGTGCGGGCATGAGTGTTCAGCTCGTCGCGAAAGAGGGCGAAGCTGCAACGCTGCGTCTTCCTTCTTCTGAGATGCGCCGTGTCGCGATCATGTGTCGTGCGACAGTCGGCGAAGTCGGCAACAGCGAGCACGAGCTCATCAAGATCGGAAAGGCCGGCCGCAACCGCTGGAAGGGCGTTCGTCCGCAAACCCGTGGTGTTGCAATGAACCCTGTCGACCACCCACTCGGCGGCGGTGAAGGCAAGAGCAGTGGTGGCCGTCACCCGGTTAGCCCATGGGGTAAGGCCGAAGGCCGCACCCGTCGACGCAAGCCATCTGATGCATTGATTGTCCGACGCCGTCGTACACGCGGCAAGCGGCGTTAGGAGAGTTGGAACTCATGTCGTTTTTTCCGTTGCCCGTCCGGAGGACTGTGGATGTCTAGAAGTTTGAAAAAGGGTCCGTTCGTCGACGACCACCTGTTGAAGAAGGTCGACGTGCAAAACGCGTCAGGCGAGAAGAAGGTCATCAAAACATGGTCGCGCCGCTCGACGATCATCCCCGACATGGTCGGTCACACAATCGCGGTGCACGACGGCCGCAAGCATGTCCCTGTGTTTGTTACCGAGTCGATGGTCGGTCACAAGCTCGGCGAATTCGCTCCGACTCGCACATTCAAGTTCCACGCAGGCCAAGAAAGGCAAGGCAAGCGCTGATGGCTACCACCGAAGCCAGCCAGTCTTTGACTGCCAGAGGACAGTTGCACCGCACAAACGAGCGCCCTGGCACTCGCGCAAAGTTGGGCAACCTCCGTACCTCGGCTTACAAGGTGCGCGAAGTGCTCGACCTCATTCGCGGCGAGCAAGTCGGTCGCGCACAAGAGATCTTGCGCTTTTGTGAGCGCGGCCCTGCTGTTCCGGTCACGAAGGTGCTCACGTCCGCAACTGCAAACGCCGTTGAGAACGACCAACTCGACCCTGACGAGCTCTTCGTGACGTCGTGTTTCGCGGACGAAGGTCCGACGATGAAGCGATTCCGTCCGCGCGCAAAGGGACGTGCCGGTCGTATTCGCAAGCGCACTTCGAGCATCACGATCATCGTGGCGCGTCTTCCCGAAGACAAGCTCGAGCGTTTGCGTTCAGAGCGTTCAGCACAAGAAGGCTCGCGTCGCCGCCGCGTTGCCGGATCACGCGCAGGGCGCGTTGCAGGGTCACGCAAAAAGAAAGAGACGACTGAAGAAGCACCGGTTGCCGAGACCGAAGAGGTAGTGGCAAACGAAACTCCGGAGACTCCCGAAGTCGAAGAGA
>JBBSGY010000427.1:0-2985 GCA_038253645.1 Acidimicrobiales bacterium | reverse complement strand
TGGGTCCCCATTGGCGTTCGCCTTGGCGAAGCACCTGCGCCTTGCCGTCTTTCACCAACAGCGCGGGCACAACAGATGCTGGGCCGTAACGCTTCTTGATTTCGTCGATCGTGGTGTCAAGCTTGTCCTCCTCATCCGCCCGGCCTTCGAGGCTCAACTGCTCCAGCGAAATCAATTCGACGAGATTCGACATCGAAAGTCCGATCAATCGAACGCCGGGCCGTACATCGACTGCATTCAAGATTTCTTTCCCAGCAGACGCCAATACCGACGCGGAAGCGGTGGCTTCCGGAAGAGTCAAGGCGCGCGTGATTGTCTGGAAGTCTCCAAAACGCACCTTTATGTTGATTGTGCGGCCGGCCTTTCCGCTGCGTCGCATGCGGGTTGCAACCGCGTCTGCAAGCCGCACCATTCGCTCGTGTAGCTCGCCATGTTCATGAAGATCGTGCGAGAACGTTTGCTCGTGGCCAATCGACTTCGCTTCGCGAACCGTTTCAACCTCGCGCTCATCACGATTCCATGCGAGGTCACGCAAATGATTCGCCGTTCGCACTCCAAGGGTCGCGACCAACGCCGGCAACGGCGCGTTCGCGAGTTGCTTAACTGTGGTTACGCCCATGCGTTCCAGTTTTTCTGCCGTAACCCGCCCGACTCCCCAAAGCGCTCGCACGGGAAGAGCGTGCAGAAACTCGATCGCGTCAGCGGCGTCAACGACGAATACCCCCGTTCCCGCCGCAACGGCATGGCGCTCTGCGCTCGGTTTTGCGGCTTCAGAGGCGAGCTTCGCAAGGTGCTTTGTCGTTGCTGCCCCAACACACGCATCAAGCTTCAATTCCTCTTGTATTCGGCGACGAATTGCCCATGCAATTTCGCGCGGTTCACCAAAGAGTGACCTCGCGCCGGCAACGTCGAGAAACGCTTCGTCTATCGATACCTGTTCAACAAGTGGTGTGTACGACAGCAAAATCTCGTACATGAGTCCGCTGAACTTCTCATAGTCTTGATATCGGCCGGGCAGAAAAATTGCATGCGGGCAAAGAGCCTTGGCGCGCACCGAGGGCATCGCAGACCGGATCCCGTAACGCCGTGCTTCGTAGTTGCATGAAGCGACAACACCGCGACCACCGGTTCCGCCGACGACGACGGGCTGCGACGCGAGTTCGGGACGTTCAAGAATCTCCACTGACGCGAAAAACGCGTCCATATCGACATGGAGAAACGTTGGGAGCTGCCGCCTGTTCTCCCGCTTCATCGCTGCTTGTGCCGCTTGGGCAACATGCCTGTTCTCCCGCTCTGCGATGACGTTCTCGGTCGCTGCGCTCCCTTCGTCATCGCTTGTGCCGCTTGGGCAACATTCCCCCGCTCTGCAGCGATGTCCCCGCTCCTTCGTCGCTTCATCGCTGCTTGTGCCGCTTGGGCAACATGCCTTGCGGAGGAAACGACGGCACATCACTAGTCATGAACTTGCCGGGTTAGGGAACGTATGCGGTCTCTCAGACCCCACATTGTTACCAACCCGAGTGCCTCCACAATGATGCGCCCGGACATTTTTGACTGACCTTCGACACGATCGATGAATGTGATCGGGATCTCGCGGATCTGCCCACCGACGCGATTCATTCGGTAAACCATTTCAATCTGAAAGCCGTATCCATCGGCGCGGACCGAGTCGATGTCGATCTTCGCGAGCGTCGATGCGCGGAACGCCCGGTAACCTGAGGTCGCGTCTGCAATCGGCAGTCCAAGCATCCAAGCGGCATAACTGTTTCCCTGCCGTGACAGCAGAGCGCGGTGAGTAGGCCAGCCGGGAATGGCGCCGCCGGGCACGTAACGCGAACCGACCACCAAGTCTGCGCCGTCATCAATTGGCGCGACAAGACGTGGGAGGTCAGCAGGATTGTGGGAAAGGTCGGCGTCCATTTCGACCAATACGTCATGTCCGTGCTCAAAGCCCCACTTGAAGCCGGCTCGATATGCACTGCCCAGACCGGACTTACCCGCTCGGCGCAGTACCGCGATGTTTCCGAGCTTTTCGCCCATCTTCTCGGCGAGCTCCGCCGTTCCATCCGGGCTGTTGTCATCGACAACCAGTACATGGCACGACGGCATCGACGCGCGCACTGCACTAAGGACGTTTTCGATGTTCGCCGACTCTAAGTAGGTCGGGATAATCACCAAGATCGAGGACTGTTCGGGCATGGCGCGCATCGTACCGGCGGAATTCAGCTAGACCCGCGCTCATGGACCATGACCTCGGCGGCATCTCCGACCTGGCAATCCGCCTTGCCACCGAGGCCGGCGAGATACTGCGCAAAGGCCGGCACTCCGCGCTCGCCGACGTAACAGCTACCAAGTCGAGTCCAGTCGACATCGTCACAGCGCTTGATCGCGAGAGTGAGACGCACATCGTTGGCGCGATTCGAACTTTTCGTCCGGGTGACGCAATCCTGGGTGAAGAAGGCACTTCGGTCGAAGGTACGACCGGCGTTCGGTGGCTGATCGATCCCCTCGATGGAACAGTCAACTTCACCTACGGCATTCCTTATTTCGCCGTGTCCATTGGTGTTGAAATCGATGGCGTTCGCACCATCGGCGCGGTCTTCAATCCGGCAACCGAAGAGCTGTACACGGCAACGCGTGGCGACGGCGCACGGCGCAATGGAACGCTTATCGAACCTCGACCGACTCCCGCGTTATCGACCGCGCTTGTGGGAACAGGTTTTGCATATGTGCAAGACATTCGCGTTGCGCAGGCGGCAACTTTTCAAAAAATTCTCCCGGCGGTGCGTGACATACGGCGACTGGGTGCTTGTGCACTCGATGCGTGTTCGGTTGCGATCGGCAGGCTCGATGCGTACTACGAACTCAACATCAACCCGTGGGATATTTCCGCCGGCGACGTGATTGCGTCTGAGACCGGAGCGCGCGTCACTTCGTTCGACGGTGGTGTAGCTGAGACAAGCGCGATCATTGGCCGTGGCGAGA
>JBBSGY010000426.1:0-2992 GCA_038253645.1 Acidimicrobiales bacterium | reverse complement strand
GAGGCGTCGATGCAATACCACTCATCGAAAGGAGCATTGACATAAACATCGGCGGCCAGCTCGAGAGTGATACCGCCGGTTGTCGGATACTCATGAATCGTCAGTTCATCCTTGCCATCGCTCGAAATAAGACCCTTTGCTGCACTCGAGATACGGAGACCTTCGGTGATACAAGCGGTTTTCAGAATCTCGAGAGATCGTTGCTCAGTGAGCGAAGCGGAAGGGGTCGCTTGGTTTACAACATCAGATCGAGTTTGCGTCACCGCTTCATTGGGCTGGATCTTGAAAATAATTTCCACCTGTCGGCGGCAATTTTCGAAACCCGCCTCGAGAGCACGGCGAGCTGGATATTTTGTCTGCCGAGAGTGACGGCGCTCACACATGCAGATCCGGAAAATTAATGCAAATCGATATTCAATTCGAGCGTCGCAAGACACGGCACGAGTTCAACCGCGACGAAAGGTTCTGCGAGAGTTCGCCAGGCTTGGCGGCTCTACGAGTTCCTCACGTCGCGAATCGAGAGAGAACGCACGAGAGATCCACCGGAGATCGAAGCGCCGAAAGGATTCGGACCTTTTGACGGCGAAACCGAATACATGCTCGCAGCGCAGATTTTCATCAATTACATCTGGCCTGATCTATCCAAGAATGCAAAATGGCTCAAGACCGTCATGGCAGACCATGCTGAATGTGAAATGCCTGAACTCGAAGTGTTGGTCTCTCGTGGCGCCCGCTGCGAAGCAGCGTCAGATTCCGGCGGGGCTGACCTTCTCGGCATTTAACGTTGCAAGCGCGGCAACGGTGAGATTGCCGCCGACAACGGTGAGGTCACTCAGACGTGCGCCCGCGCCGACCCGTGAGAATTCACCGACGATAGACCGCTCGATCACCGCGCCTTCTTCAACCACGACGCCTGGCAGCAAGACACACTCGCGGAGTGTTGCGCCGGCAGAGATGCTTGAACCATGACCCACAATACTGCGATGAATCGTTGTGTTTCCATGAACACTCACGCCTGCACCCAAGAAATTGCCACCGCCGAGGTCGGAATCAATCGCATCGAGGTTGCCCTGCAAATAAGCCTCAGGCGTTCCGATGTCGAGCCAGTAACGGTCGAAGTGGCCGGCGAACAATGCCTTGTCGGCAACGACTGCGGGAAATATCTCGCGCTCTATAGAAACTTCTCTACCTTCAGGTACACGATCGACGAATGAAGGCTCGAGAACGTAAGTACCCGCGTTGATGAGATTCGTGGGCGCTTCATCTCTCGGCGGCTTCTCGATGAATGCGATCACACGCCCGTCGTCCTCGGTTGGAACAACGCCGAACCTCGAGGGGTCATCAACTGGCGTAAGTGTGATTGTGCCTTCCGCGCCGCTCACCTTGTGCATTGCTAGCAGCGCGTTGACATCAAGGTCGGTGAGTGTGTCGCCGTTCATCGCGAGAAACGTCTCGTTGATGCCGGCTTCGCGTGCTGCGAATGCGATTGCGCCGGCAGTACCGAGTGGCGTTTTCTCAACGACGTAGGTGAGCTTTGCGCCTGCGCAAACATCGCCCGGAAATGCCTCGAGAAACGTGTCGGGGCGATAACCCATCGAGAACACGATGTCATCGACACCCTGCGCGACGAGCTGTGCGATCTTGCGCTCGATCATCGGAACGTCGAGCACCGGGAGCAGCTGCTTGGGACTTGTGTATGTAAGCGGACGCAGTCGTGTTCCCAGTCCACCGACAAGGATGACTGCGCGCATTACTTCGCCGGCCTCGGAGCCGGGGCAGCCGGCGCCGGCGCGCCTGGAGCCGGCGCTCCTCCGGGAGCTCTCGGAGCCGGCGCTCCGGGAGCGCCTGGCGCCGTCTTCTGAGTCGTTTGGGAAGACGTTGCACCTTGCGATTGCGAGGCGGCCGCGGCTATCTCTTCCAGTTTCGGAGCAGACGGCGGGATCGGCAAGTTATTCTCGTTGTAGTCCGTTGGCACCCAACCGACGGTTACGGCGTAGCGGTCTTTCAACAAGAGCGCCGCCGGATTGCCGCCGAGCTTCTCACTGTTGTTCGGTTCAGAAGCCTTTTTCCACTGCCGCACAAGCAACTTCGCATCTTTGTCGCCACATTTGGTGCCGGGACCATATGTCTTTTCGTCACCGGGAAGCTTGAAAGAGTTGCGGTCGACTTGGACATTCGCGCCTTTCGCGAAAAGTCCCAAAGTGGCGTTACGTCCTGCGTACTTCTTTGCGTTCGGTGCAACGAGAATAACGCCGTTGTCCGAAGTCGTGATGCCGTAGGGATCGTTGTCCGGCTTGAGGTTGGGTGCGAACTTGTCGCAGGTATAGAAACCGATCGACTCGAACCAATGGTCGCCCGGACGCTTCTCCGAAGCTGCCAGTGGAGGGGTCGTGCCCGGGTTCTTCGCATCGACGTGTTGGGCCCGGCTGACGTAAACGAATGCCGTTCCGACCAGGACGATCAATGTGAGGCAGGCGTACCAGCCGTAGGAGGTGTTTGTTGTACGGCGGCGCCCTCCACCCATTCGGGCGGCGCGGGCGACCTTCCTACTTGAAAACGATCGGGCCATGAGGCACCGACGTTAGTGCCCTTTCAGGTGACGTTGCTGCCTCCATGACGCTGAAGATGGGGTGAAAGTGGTCGCATGTCGACCAATTTCACCCCATCTTCAGCGAGTCAAGGCGGCGTTACCGCCTTTGGCGCGTCTGCGCTGGTTGGTCCAGATCCACTCGCCTGGTCCCAGCTGTTCGAGCCTGGCGGAATTGATGGAAACAGGCCACGGGGAGCCGCACGATCAGGCCCAAAGCGACGAAAGGCAGGGCGGCACGACCGAAACCGCGCGTGGTGCTCCGGTAGTACTGAAAGAGAGATCTGTGATGAGCAAGAATTCGCCGCATGCTTGGACGCTCCAGTCGCCCCTCGACGTGAATTGCGACATTCGGTTCAACGACCAGGCGGTGACCGGCCCTGCGCAGACGGCGACTGAGATCGT
>JBBSGY010000425.1:0-2992 GCA_038253645.1 Acidimicrobiales bacterium | reverse complement strand
TTGCGGAGATATCGGTGCGGAGATGTGCGGAAAGCGGGCTCGATCGTCACCCATACCGAGCTGCAGATCGTTCAACAAGATCAGATCTTGCAGCAGGCCCGGCCCCAAATCAAGTGATGCAGTCCCGCCAACGACATTCTGAAGAAGGACGCACGTGTCTCTCAACTCGAAAGGTGTCTCGTAACGAGGGACTGGATATCCGGCGAGCCTGAGTCGCTCCGCGCGCGCGGGAACCAACAGGACATTCGGGAACGCTTCAGCATTGTGATGTTTCAGCACGAAGCATTTGTCCGTTTCATCGCGAACGAACCAGGCTCCAACGGCTCCACTCACCGCCTTTGCATCAAGTCGCAAACGGTATCCGTAAGTTTGTGCCAAATCGGCTAGCAGTTGCTCCACGCTCATGTCGCCACTTGCTTTGGTTTAGCGTTTGGGCTTCAGAACTACCGCAACCGCTCGCGCAGGTACGGCACCAGTTGCTCGATTGCAATGCGATCTTGCTTTGTTGTGTCTCGTTCGCGCACCGTGACTTGACGGTCTTCGAGAGAATCGAAGTCAACGGTGACCGCGTAAGGAGTGCCGATTTCGTCTTGGCGACGGTAACGGCGACCGATCGCCTGCGTCTCGTCGTAATCACACATCCAGTGTGGCTGCAGCATCCCGAGCACCTCGCGTGCCAGTGGTGTGAGCGTGTCTTTCTTCGACAGCGGCAGCACCGCAACCTTGTAAGGCGCGAGGCGGTGGTGCAGACGCAAGACCACGCGCTTTTCGCCACCGATCTCGTCTTCGTCATATGCCGCAAGCAGGAACGCCATGGCTGTACGAGTTGCACCGGCTGCGGGCTCGACAACGTACGGCGTGTAGCGCTCGTTGGTTTGAGGATCGAAGTAGTCCATCTTCTCACCGGAGAATTGTGCGTGTTGCTTCAGGTCATAGTCAGTGCGGCGCGCAATACCTTCCAGCTCACCCCAACCCCACGGGAATTCGAACTCGATATCAGTCGTACCAATGGAATAATGGCTCAGGTCAGCGAGTGGGTGCTCGTACAAACGCAACTTCTCAGGCACGATGCCGAGGTCTATGTACCACTGGCGGCGTGCTTCGACCCAGTACTCGAACCACTGCGGTTCTTCGGCAGGAGGAACGAAAAATTCCATCTCCATCTGTTCAAACTCGCGCGTGCGAAATACAAAGTTTCCGGGACTGATCTCATTGCGGAACGCTTTACCGATCTGTGCAATGCCGAATGGCGGCTTCACGCGCGCTGTTTCCAAAACATTCTTGAAGTTGACGAAGATACCCTGCGCCGTTTCGGGACGTAGATAAACAACACTTGCGTCACTCTGTACAGGACCGGCATGCGTCTTGAACATAAGGTTGAACTCACGCGGTTCGGTGAACGAATCCACCTTCTGACAGTTGGGGCATTTCGACGCATCTTCGAGCGTGTCAGGACGAAAACGCTCATGACAGTTCTTGCACTCGACAAGCGGGTCGGTGAAACCAGCCAGGTGACCCGAGGCTTCGAACACTTTCGGATTGGTGAGTATCGCAGCGTCGAGACCGACAATGTCGGTACGTGACTGCACCGTGGTTCGCCACCACTCATCTTTGACGTTGCGAAGCAGCAAAACGCCGAGCGGTCCATAGTCGTAGTTGGAACGAAGACCGCCATAGATCTCGTCGGATGGGAAAACGAAGCCGCGCCTCTTCGTCAGATTGACAATTGTGTCGAACAAACCAGAGTCAGCCATGGGGCCGAAGCATACGAGCCAACGGTGCCACCCGACCTACTCCGCCATCCCTCACGCATTAGTCGAAGGCTCAGCGTCGCCACGCGACCGTCAGGCGTCAAGTAATTGGGTCAGGCTGATCGGGGGCCTTGTGCGAAGTCACGCACGAGGGCGTTGCCGGCGCTTCGGCGTGCCGAACGGGGCGTGTGCGCGTGAGCGGTGATCGGACGCTGCACGGGGCCGGCAACTCCCCCACCGACATGAGATGCCCGCCACGGAGCTGAGTACGTGTGAAGAACCTCCGGCTCCGGGACTGTCGGGTGAGCGGCCCGCGAGCGGCGCGCGCCGAACCTCGTGAAACGGCCGATGATCTGCTTGGTCAATTGCATCACTGTTGTACTCGCCCCTGCGTATTATGATTCTAATCCAGGATGCCATAGTTGCTAATGGCGGTCCAGAACGTGTCTGGACTTGAGACGTCTTTCCAAGTGTATTTCCATTGATTCGTCTGCCAAATGTTCTACCTCGTATCCGGCGCCTGTCGGGTCCTCCCGCAAAACCCGGGCCAAATCGCCTCCCAGAACACGCCGGAGCAAGTCCAATGCACCCGGAGAAACCGAACGTCCGGTGCGGCACGCCCGGCACAGCACTCCCCCTTGCGTGAGGTCGAACGCAACCAGATCCTCTTTTGTGCCACATGACGCGCACATATCAAGAATCGGACTCAGGCCCTCGAGCGCCAACAACTTCCAAAAGAACGAACCGACGATCAACGGCGAATCGACTTCTTCCAACGAACGCAACGCTCCAACGAGCATTTGGTAAAGCCGCGCACTTGGCTCGTGTTCCTGGGCAACGTGATCAACGACCTCGAGCATCGAGATCGCCCGACGTGACCTGTCGAGATCGGTGCGTACTTTCGAGAACACGTCAATGGTTTCGGCCTGGGTGACGATGTCGAGCTCGCGACCTTCGTAGAGCTGCAGGTTCAAGTGCGAAATGGGCTCAAGGCGCCCACCAAACCGGCTCTTTGTCTTGCGAACGCCCTTTGCAACCGCGCGCACCTTGCCGCGCTCGCGAGTGCAAAACGTGATGATGCGGTCGGCCTCGCCAAGCTTGTGGGTGCGCAACACAACGCCTTGTGCGCGATAGAGCGTCACTTATCTTCAACAACTTGATCTTCAACAACTTGATCTTCAACAACTTGATCTTCAACAACTTGATCTTCAACAACTTGATCTTCAACAACTTGATCTTCA
>JBBSGY010000424.1:0-3004 GCA_038253645.1 Acidimicrobiales bacterium | reverse complement strand
CAACGGGCGTGCACCAAGTGTCGGGTCGTAACCCTTGTCTGCGAGCAACAGCTTCGCTTCGTTTGTGAGTTCCATTCCGAGACCCTGCGACTCGAGCTGCGTGCGAACACGCTTGATCAACAGGTCGACGATCTCGGTGATCTCAGGCTTGGACAGTTCGTGGAACACGATCGTGTCATCGATGCGGTTGAGAAACTCGGGACGGAAGTGCTCCTTGAGTGCCTCGTGCGCCTTCTCCTTCATGCGCTCGTATGTGACCGCGGAATCGTTGCGACCAAAGCCCAAGTTGGCCTTGCGAAGATTCGCAGTTCCAAGGTTGGACGTCATGATGATGATGGTGTTCTTGAAGTCAACCGTGCGACCTTGCGAGTCGGTCAGGCGACCGTCTTCGAGAATCTGCAGAAGCGTGTTGAACACGTCGGGGTGGGCCTTTTCGATTTCGTCGAGCAGAACCACCGAGAACGGACGGCGGCGCACCGATTCGGTGAGCTGACCACCTTCCTCGTAACCAACGTACCCCGGAGGCGAACCCACGAGACGGCTGACCGTGTGCTTTTCCATGTACTCACTCATGTCGAGCTGGATGATCGCATCTTGGTCACCAAACAGGAATTCAGCAAGCGTCTTGGAAAGCTCGGTCTTACCGACACCTGATGGGCCCAAGAAGATGAACGATCCACCCGGACGGCGAGGGTCTTTCAGACCTGCACGCGTGCGACGCATTGCTCGTGACACGGCCTTGATTGCGTCGTGTTGACCGATGATGCGGTGGTGCAGCTCATCTTCCATGCGAAGCAGCTTGGCTGTCTCTTCTTCGGTGAGCTTGTAGACGGGAATGCCGGTCCAGTTCGCGAGCACTTCAGCAATGACTTCTTCGTCGACGACATCGAACAGGTCGACACCCTCGGCGCGCCATTCGCCTTCTTTTGCACTCCGCTGGGCAAGCTTTTCATTCTCTTGTTCTTTGAGTTGGTTTGCAATTTCGAATGCCTGGCGCTCGATTGCAGATTCCTTCTCTTTGCGAATCTTGGTGATCTCGTCGTCGAGGGTCTTTGCATCAGAAGGAACCGACATGCGACGAATACGAAGACGCGAGCCCGCTTCGTCGATGAGGTCGATTGCCTTGTCCGGAAGTTGACGGTCTGAGATGTAACGGTCGGCCATGTTTGCCGCAGCCACCAACGCTTGGTCGGTGATCGTGACACTGTGGTGCGTCTCGTACTTCTCGCGAAGACCCTTCAGGATTTCGATGGTGTGAGCAAGTGAAGGCTCTTCGACCTTGATCGGCTGGAAACGACGCTCGAGCGCAGCATCCTTCTCCAAGTGTTTCCGATACTCGTCAAGAGTCGTTGCACCAATCGTTTGCAATTCACCACGAGCCAACATCGGCTTGAGAATCGAAGCTGCGTCGATTGCACCTTCGGCTGCACCTGCGCCAACGAGTGTGTGCAGCTCGTCGATGAACAGAATGATGTCACCGCGTGTCTTGATCTCTTTCAGCACCTTCTTGAGACGCTCTTCGAAGTCACCGCGGTAGCGGCTACCTGCTACGAGTGCGCCAAGGTCGAGTGTGTAGAGCTGCTTGTTGTGCAAAGTTTCCGGAACTTCGTTAGCAACGATGCGCTGCGCGAGACCTTCGACAATTGCGGTCTTTCCGACACCCGGCTCGCCGATGAGCACAGGGTTGTTCTTCGTGCGACGTGAAAGCACCTGCATGACGCGCTCGATCTCGCGCTCGCGCCCGATGACCGGGTCGAGATTTTTGTCGCGCGCGACCTGCGTGAGATTTCGACCGAACTGGTCGAGCACCGGGCTTCCCGAAGGCGTTCCCTGTTGTTGCTCGCCCTGTGGCTGCGCCCCGGCCTTTGCGCCTTCACTGCCGACGTAACCGGATAGCAGTTGGATTACTTGCTGGCGCACACGGCTGAGGTCTGCACCCAGGCTCACCAGAACCTGAGCTGCAACGCCTTCGCCCTCACGCACGACACCGAGCAGCATGTGCTCGGTACCGATGTAGTTGTGGCCGAGTTGTAGAGCTTCACGAAGTGAAAGCTCGAGCACCTTCTTTGCGCGTGGTGTGAACGGCGGGTTGGGTGAACTCGACGCGGCGGCAGGGCCAATCGTCTCCTCGACCTTTTCGCGCACGGCTTCGAGCGATATGCCGAGGCTCTCCAAAGCCTTGGCCGCGACACCTTCGCCTTCATGGATCAATCCAAGAAGGATGTGCTCGGTCCCGATGTAGTTGTGGTGCAGATGCTTGGCTTCTTCTTGTGCCAGCACCAGGACCCGACGGGCCCGGTCGGTGAAACGTTCGAACAAGTCACCGCCTCCTCAGGGGCATAGATAGGAATGTGAGTCTAACGATTCGTCAGCACTGATTTCGTCGAACTGGTGTTCCATCGTAATGACTAGTACCTGTTCGAATTCATATTCGGTATGCGAAGGCTTTACCTGACCTCCATTTCAGGGTTTCCGCACTTGAAACCCCAGTTCGTGACGTATCGTCATCTCAGTGAACGTCGGAGAGCTTCCAAGTCTTCCTGGACTACGAAATGAATTGCCCAGAGTCGATGTCGTCCTGAAGCGAGCAGTCGCGTCTGACGACCCTTTTCTGACCGAAGTCGCAGGTCACCTGATACTCGCGGGCGGTAAACGACTTCGACCGTCGGTAACGATCGCCGCAGCGCTCACCGGCGTTGAAGGTCTCGTACCGAACGAGGTTATCGAAGGTGCTGCCGCAGTAGAACTCGTTCATCTCGGCTCGTTGTATCACGATGACGTTCTCGACGGCGCTGTCGTTCGACGGACGGTTCCCAGTGTGAATGCTCGATGGGGAAATTTCATGGCAATCATCGCCGGCGATTACCTACTAGCGCGAGCGTCCGGCATCGCCGCCACACTCGGAACGGAGATCACGGCAATTCTCGCGTCGACAATCGCCGAACTCTGCGAAGGCCAAGTTCGTGAACAGCAATATGCCTTCAATCTTGATCGAAGTAGTGTT
>JBBSGY010000423.1:0-3038 GCA_038253645.1 Acidimicrobiales bacterium | reverse complement strand
GTGCGTAAGGTACGGGGCGGCGTCCTATCTACTTGCAAAGGGCCATGCTGACGTCGCGGTCCCCGTTCTCCAGGATGTACGGTCTGGTAAGGGATTGTCTGCGCTCGGCGCTGGTCGCGTACTCAGCATGTGGAGAAAACAACAGCCTGATTGAGCATAAGCGCACCAATTTGGTTTGTCTCCGAGGCATCCCTCGTTCGTATACATCCTGCGAACTCAGCGGAGGATGCTGTACGCGTCTGCCATCGCAGATTGCTGTCGCGTGTTACGCTGGGACACGCCTCCAGGCTTGACCGTCCCACCAGTGTTTGCCGTCGTCTGAGCGTTTCGCGTTCGGTGGAGCTGCCTCGTCCACGTTTCGCCATTCGTTAAGGTGATCGTCCCACCACCAGTTGCGGTCTTCCGCCATCTTTGGTGTCGTGTCCAGTCGAATCTCGATCACGCGGTCTTTTTGCATTGAGTAAATGAGCAAGTAGACGAAGAAGCCGATAACGCAAAGGAAGAATCCCAGCGCGCCAAGAAAGATGTTGAACTCTTTCGGCTTGCGCAGAATCGTGGAGTCACTGCTTTGTCCCGCAACCGTGTATCCGTTGACGAGGTATTGATTTACACGCTGCTCCATCTCGCTCTTGCTGCGGACGGTGATCACCTGGTTTGCCATATTCGCTTCCAGCCTCGAATTCGGTTATCAGCAACTGCTTGCAAGGCTCGTGTCGTATGTAACACAGCTGAGTCGCTTAAGGTTAACAAATAGGGTCGTAAGCGGCGGCGACTACTTCGAATATCTGTACCGGCATCCATCGTGCCCAGCCGCTGTGAAACATCTCGTGCAATAAGGCACGAACTTCGGGAGGAGGTTTGCGAGCAAGGCTGTACTCCACATCACGTCCGGTCCATGGTTTGTCTTTCGGAGGCGTGTGACGGCTACCTCTGTGATGTTTCTTCGGCTTCGACATCAGACTTCTTCATTCGCCGTCGCCCGAAGTAGCCTTCTCGGGTGATGTTGGCGATGACCCAAATCCCGACAGACAGCCGAATCGAACGGGTGCGGATTTTTGAGGTGAGGGACGGTTTCAGGCCGCTTGATCAAGCTCACCCGGTATGTGTCCATCAAGGTAGCGAGAGCGGTGCACGCGATCGTGTTCTTGTTCAACGTGGAATGTCCAGTAGTCGTTGAAGTCGCCGTTGTTGATGACGGCGCGTAGCTTCAAGATCGCTTCGGCACCATCAAGGCCCCAACGTGCACCGGTGATGTCCATGCGATCCTTGACGAGGTGACGACATGCTCCTTCGATGATTCCGGTGGCAATTGGCCAGCCGGAGCTGAGTGCACGCGGATAGTCAAGATATGGTGCCTTTGCCTGTAGGTAATCAGCGCAAGTATCTGCGCCTTTGCGTTTCTTGTCCGTCAGTCCGTTCGCTGTTGCTTTGCGACGGATTGCAGCAGCAACAGTCCTTGCCTTGCCATCGAGAACAGCCAATGCCTGCTCTGCCACCCAGTTCTCGGCGTCGTGGCTGCCTTCGGGAAAGAAACACCAAGGCTGCCTTCCAAGATATTCGAGAACGTGGACAAAGTCCACGATGATCGGAACCTCGATGTCGCGTTCAGCTGCTTGCGCTGCAATGCAGTCGATCTGATGCGCATTGCCGTCAACGAGTGCGATTCTTTGACGGCAATGTCTCGGGTCGCGGCTGTCGGCTTCTTGAAAGACAGAGCCGATCACCTCGCCGATGTCATGTTTCACGCTTGCCATGAGCCACTTGTCATGACACTGAGGCCCGAGTCTGCGTTCGTGACCAGGGTCACGTTCCTGGCCTGTTGTGATGACGTCCGATGGCGCTCGCGTGAGGGGCGTAATGGTGTAAACGGCCCCCACCTCGGCCATACGTTTGCGGTTTCGCTTCTCACCCCTGCTGAGACGAGTGGTGAGCTTGTTCTTGGTGTTCGCAGCTGCTCGCTGCGTTGACTCCCGCAGGCCGTCAGGTCGCATCACGATTCCTTTGCCATCAGCAGACAGGACAATCACATCGCCGGCTGCAGTCTTGGCACCTTTGGAACGGTCATAGAACTCGTCTATGTCCTGGTTTGCCCGTCCGGCGAGTTTCTTGATCTGTTGTTTGGCAACACGGACGCCGGTTGTTCGTTCAATGGCCTCTCCTGCCTCGTCGAACGATCCACGGCACGACTCGATCGCCGCCAAACGGCGCAAACCGTGGGAATGCTTCTCAAGAGGAAGGTTTGCAGTGGCGTCCGCCACGTGCAAGTCAAATCCACCCCGCTCGCGATATGCATGGCGCTCGACGGTCACCTCCCCATGGACGGTCGCCAACTGGCGCTTGCGGCCGGATTCGACCCGGCTGCGCTCGACTTCTTCGAAGTCGACTACATCAACGTGGACGGTCTCTCGGATGGCTCGAAGATCAAAGTGGTCCTGCATGAACGATCGCGCGATCTTGCGTGAGTGTTCCGTCACAAGATCCTCGACTTCAGCGTGAGTCTTCGCGGCGACGATGTCGCCGCCGAGATCAGCGACTGCCATCTCGAAAACTTCAAGCGAACGGTTGAATGCATCTTCAGTCGGGGAAGCATAGGGTGACACCAGAGGGTCCTTTCTCGACGTTGTTGGTGTATGCACCCAAAAACGTATGAGGAATGGGCCCTCTTTACGTTGACCCTCTCGCAAAACCCCTGGTCATCAGACCGTCGCTTCGTCCCTCAAAAATCTGCACCCGAATCGAACTGGCGAAATCGCGAACGTGAAAGACTGAGCAAGTGGAGACGCCCAGGGCACCTATTGTCGGCGCAAGTAGCGAGATCCTTTCGCCGCTTTGTTCCATTGGCCACTCGAATGTCGCGATCGATGTTCTTATCGGGCTTCTTCACCGTCATAACGTCGAGGTGATCGCCGACGTTCGCACGTATCCACGCTCACAGTTCGTGCCACATTTCGACGGCTCGACTCTGCGTCGGTCACTCTCAGACGTGGGTATCGACTACGTCTTTTTGGGCGCGGAACTTGGCGGTCGTCCCGACGGTG
>JBBSGY010000422.1:0-3051 GCA_038253645.1 Acidimicrobiales bacterium | reverse complement strand
TAATGGCCGGTTCGGATTCGAGTACGTTACGCAGACGAAAGTGGTCGCCCGCTCACGTTGAACCCGAGGCTACGCAGTTGCTCGGCGAGAAGGCCGGCAGGTAGGCCGAGGGCAGCGCTACGTTCACCCTCAATACGATCAACCACTTCGATACTGATTGCGCTGGCTTTGCCGATGTGATATCCGTTCTCGATGTAGTCGTCGACATCGGATTCAGACAGTGGCTTGATATGCGCAATCGTCTCGACGGCTGCGGTGAATTCGTCTCCGAGGCGGGCGTTGATTACCGCAAGACCGGTTGCGATAGCACAACTCTTGCCGCCGAGTGAGCGAAGGCGCTCACGTGCTTGGTCGTCATCAGCTGGCTTACCTATGTATTCGTTTTCGAAGACGACAAACGTGTCGGCGCCGACTACAACCGCTTCGTCATACTTCTGCGCAACAGAGCGTGCTTTTCCAAGTGAGAGATCGCAGACAAGCTCGTCCCACGGTCTTGTTTGATCGATTACTTCTTCGAACTCGGGCGGTTCACTCACGAAGGGAACTCCCAACAGCGCCATCACCATCTGTCGGCGCGGCGAGGTCGAAGCCAGGATCAAAAGGGTCACGAGACGCGAGCGTAGCCCGAGCGCCGTAGACTGAGCGGCGACAGGGAGGTCGCAATGGAACAGATTAGCAAGCGTCTGATGAATTGGGCGTCGATTCTCGAGGAAAATACGCGCGCGCAAGCAGTGCAGACGTCCTCCATGCCGTTCATTCATCCGCACCTTGCTTTGATGCCCGATGCGCATCTCGGAAAAGGCGCGACCGTCGGCTCTGTTATTCCAACACTTGGCGCGATCATTCCCGCTGCCGTCGGCGTTGACATCGGTTGCGGAATGATTGCCGTACGCACGCAGTTAACCGTGAATAACGATGCAATGAAGGCACGTCCGCGAGCGGATTTGCGTGTTGCGATCGAAAACGCGGTGCCATTGTCTGTCGGCGTGTACAACAAAACGATGACTGCGACGGCCGAGACGCGCTGTGCGGAACTGGAGGAGAAGGCAAACTTCGACCCCGCGAAGTACGCAGGATCCTGGAAGCTTCAGCTCGGAACTCTCGGTTCGGGTAACCACTTCATCGAAGTGACAGTTGATGAGGAAGATCGCGTGTGGTTATTTCTGCACTCCGGCTCGCGCGGTGTCGGCAACAAGATTGCGGGGCACCACATCAAAGTCGCACAGCGTTTGTGCGAACAGTGGTGGATCAAACTGCCCAATCCCGACCTTGCTTATCTCGTGCAAGACACTCCTGAGTTCTGGAGCTACATCGGGGAACTGCGCTGGGCGCAGCGATTCGCGCTTTTGAACCGTGAAGAGATGATGGACCGCGTCATCGAGTGCTTCGCGGAATGGACGGGTGAAGACGTGATCGAGAGCGAACGCCTGAACTGTCATCACAATTTCACCCAGCAAGAACATCACTTTGGAAAAGAGGTCTGGCTATCCCGCAAGGGTGCAATTGAGGCAAAAGCGGGCCAGCCCGGCTTGATTCCCGGATCAATGGGTACCGCGAGTTACGTGGTGGAGGGCAAAGGCAATAGGCTCGCGCTCAATTCGAGTCCGCATGGCGCCGGACGTAACTACTCGCGCTCGGCCGCACGTCGCGCGTTCACTCAGGAAGACTTGCGCGTTGCTATGGGCGATATTGAGTTCCGTGACAGCGCTGCGTTCATCGACGAAATTCCCGCTGCGTACAAAGACATTGATCAAGTGATGGCTGACGCGTCCGACTTGGTTGAGGTGCGTCATACCCTTCGACAGATCGTGAACGTCAAAGGCGACTGAGCGTTTTTGTCACGTGTGAGTTATTCATTGTCCATTCGTGAGGAAACGTTTGCCCACGCGTCACGCGGCGTTCCTTTCGTCATCCATTTGTAATCGTACCGTAAGGAAATCGTTTTCGTTACGGAGGGGACATGGCTCTGCATAGAGGTCACAAAGTGGGTTGCGCTGGTCTATGCGCGGCGATAGTGATTGCTGTCGGGTCGTTTAGCGGTTCTGCAATTGCCGAAACGTCGAACGAAGCGAACCCGGCAGCTGTCGTTTCCACAACATCGTCTGGAAGTTCCGGTTCGACCGGATCGTCGGGCACCACGGTAGTTGCACCGGGCTCGCACTCCACGGCCACGTCGGGTGATGCGAGTACATCGGGCACGGTGACTTCGGGTCCGGGCGGCAACGGCGGGAATGCGACGTGCAATGGCACTGCCAATTCGCAGAGCGGCGACAGCGGTTCACCGTCTGCAAATGCGAATGCGGGGCTGGGGGAGGCGAGCGCTATTACGACGTCCAATGACACCGGCCCCGCAAAGGCTGTGACATTCTGCGGCACTGGCGGGACCACAACGACCACTGCAGTAACGCGGGCGACGACGACAACGACGACAACTGTTGTAGGAGCGGTTGGCGGTGTCGGCGCACAAGTACTCGGCGAGACGCTCACGGCCCCGTCCGGCGGTGTCGCTCCGACAAACGCGCAAGAAGTGTTGGGCCAAGTCCTCCCGACCGGTCAGGTCGGTGGAGTCGCACTCACCGGTGCAGACATCTTCGCGATGGTTGCAATCGCCTTGGGGCTACTCGCGACCGGTGCAGTTATGACCATCGGCCGCCGCCGCCTGTTCCGCTAGGCCGCGCCCACCGTCTTCCAACTCCTGGAACTGTGTGTAGCTCGCGCCCTCCCAGGGCACTTTCTACACACAGTTCTCGCGAGTGAGCCCGTGCTCCTGGAACTGTGTGTAGCTCGCGCCCCACCAGGGCAACATCTACACACAGTTCTCGCGAGTGAGTCCGCCTCTTACGTGTGGCGGGCTCGGAGGTCGGGGTGCTGGTTCAAGAAGTTGGAGCAGTCGGCACCAACTGAGGGGTAATCGCTCGATGCGCCGTGAGGAGTCCCGTTTGCTTCCTCGTTTTGGAATCGCAACAGTGCCTCGCGCGCCTGCGACACTTCGATGTTGCAGCGGTCTGCCGTCTGCGCATTCTTGAGACGGAGTGCCTCATCCGTTTGGCT
>JBBSGY010000421.1:0-3055 GCA_038253645.1 Acidimicrobiales bacterium | reverse complement strand
AGACGCATGTCGGGGTTGGAGAGCTGCGCAATGGTCGAGCCGTCCGTGAATTCGACCGACGAGTGAATGATCGATTGTGGGTGAACAATCACTTCGATGCGGTCGTAATCGATCGCGAAGAGCTCGTGAGCCTCGATTACTTCGAGGCCTTTGTTGAACAGTGTGGAAGAGTCGATGGTGATTTTCGGTCCCATGCTCCACGTCGGGTGATTGAGCGCGTCGTCGATACTCACGTGCCGGAGCTGGTCTTTTGTCTTTCCGCGAAATGGTCCGCCGGATGCCGTGAGTACGAGTCTGTTGACGCGACTCAAGTCGCCGCGACCACTGTCTGTTTCCGCGCGTAGACATTGGTGCAGCGCGCCGTGCTCAGAATCGACCGGGATGAGTTCTGCGCCCGGCGTGTCGCGGACGTGTGCGACTAGTGGTCCGCCGGCGACGAGTGACTCCTTATTTGCGAGCGCAAGTCTGCGTCCTTGTTCCAATGCGGCAAGCGTTACAGGCAGCCCCGCGAAACCAACGACACCGTTGAGCACAACTTCAGCTTCGATCGCAAGAGATGCAAGTGCGTGTTTACCGGCGCGCAGTTCGACGCCTTGCGGCAGCAATGCTTCAAGATCTGCAGCTTTTGTCTGATCCGCAATCGCGACTACCTGCGGATAAAACTCGTTCGCCTGTTTTGCGAGCACTTGAACCGAGGAGTTTGCGCCGATTGCGGTGATTTGAAAGCGTTCCGGGTTTTGTCGAACGACCTCGATCGCCTGCGAACCGATCGACCCTGTCGACCCCGCAATCGCAACTGACGTCACGTTAAGATCCTCCGACAAATAATTTGGTGCGCAACTTATTTATCGGAGGATCCTTAAACGTGGAGGAGCAGCACTAGATAGTAGGTCGCCGGGAATACAAAGAGCATCGCGTCGAAACGGTCCAGCACTCCGCCGTGGCCCGGTAGAATTCGGCCCATATCTTTTAAGCCGAGGTCACGTTTGACCATTGACTCTGCGAGATCTCCGAGCGGCGCAACGAGTGAAACAACCAGCCCGAGCGCGATGCCGTCGACAAACGACCACGGGCTGATGATCGAAATTCCGAGACCACCGACAACCACTGCAGCGATTGTTCCGAGCGCGAGCCCTTCCCAAGACTTGTTGGGGCTGATCGACGGAATGAGTTTGTGCTTTCCGAACAGGCTTCCACCGAGATACGCACCGGTGTCGTAAGTCGCAGTTACGAGAATCGCGCCCAGCAAATATGCCATTCCGTGCCGGTGCGGCATGCGCAGCAACAGCGCAGCGTAAGAACCGAGAACGCCGATCCACAGAACACCGAGAAGTGTGACTGCAACATTTGCAGTCGGCGACTCTTTGATGACGCCGGTCAAGTACCAAAGGAAGGTGAACATCATGGCCATGCCAAGAACGAGCGGCAGCGCAGCTTCGCCGCGTGCGTAACCGCCGGCAAGCAAACCGGCAACTGCAAGTAAACCGAGCACGGTCGCGGGGCGATAGCCAACGCGTCGCACCGCGTCGAAATATTCGGCCGCAGCGAACAGCAGGATTGCAGCAGCCAGGGTAAGCACCCATGCCGGGCCGACGAGGAATGCAACCAGCGCTGCACCGGAAAATGCGGCCCCGGTGATCACACGCTTTGTAAATGAGACCGAATCAATAGCGTGAACATCACCGCGGTAATCGAAGAACTTCGATGCGGCCTTTTCCTGAGGAGTCTCCGCGATGTCGCCGGCTGGTTCAGCAACCGCGGCGTCGGTTGCAGCGGATGAAGCCTTGAAAAACCGATCTGCCGGCGGAGCCAGCTCGCGATCTGCCGGCGGAGCCGGCTCGCGATCTGCCGGCGGAGCCGGCTCGCCACCTTCGTCCTCGAGCATTTCGTCTTGTGCGCGCGGCACGTCGGCTGCGCCGAGCCCGCTCGTTCCATGCAGATCATGGAGCGTCGGTTCGTCATTCTCTTTCCAGGACGAGTGCGTATCGCGCCAGCGCGGACCGATAATTTCCGGAATGTCATCCGCGCCGAGCACAATTGGAACCTGGCCGGTTGCCGGCTCGGTCCAATGCGGCATTTGGGGACCGGAGTCTTCGGGCATTTCACCTTCCACACGATCGACACTGCGCAAGTCGATTTTCGACTCGTCGTCATCGTCAACGATCGTAGGGAAACTCGACTCACGCTGCTTGCTGACAACTACGCCCGACTTGATTGCCTCGTCGGCTTCTTCGCGACTGATAAGGCGAACCCGCTCCTTCTCTTCCGAACTTGGTTTTTCAGCCATCAAATTCTCCGCTCAAACTTCGAGCAGTTCCTGCTCTTTGTGTTGCAACATCTGGTCGATCTCGGTCACGTATTTCTTCGTGATTCCATCGAGCTCTTTTTCAGCACGCTCGAGCTCGTCCGAACTCAAGTCGCCGTCTTTCTCCAGCTTCTCGAGATCGTGACGGGTGGCGCGGCGCGCATTGCGCACTGCAACGCGTCCGTCTTCAGCTTTTTGCTTGGCAATCTTCACCATCTCTTTGCGGCGCTCTTCAGTCAGCTGGGGAAACGCCAGCCGAATGACTGTGCCGTCGTTGGACGGGTTGATGCCGAGATCGGAGTTCTGAATCGCCTTTTCGATCGCCGTCATTGCCGACTTGTCGAACGGGGATATCACAAGCAGGCGTGCCTCGGGAACGCTCATGCTGGCGATTTGCTGCAGCGGAACTTCGCTGCCGTAGTACTCGACCCGAATGCGCTCGACGTGCGCCAGCGAGGCACGACCGGTTCGGATTGAGCCGAACTCGACGCGAGTATGCGCAATCGCCTTTTGCATAGTGTCTTGGCATTCGCCAAGTGCTGCTCCGAGTAGCGAGTCATCGTCCATCAGCTCCACAACCTACAGGCCGAAACCAAGCTCTGGATTCCAGATCGCAGGTTGCGGCAGCTCACGATCGCAGGTGGCGGCCGCGTGCGCCCCCAAACATGGGTGGAGTGGGGGGGCCCCCGCCCCCGCGCCGGGGCCGGTTTCTAGGTGTGCGAAGACGTGGTTGTTGTTGTGGGTGGGTGT
>JBBSGY010000420.1:0-3056 GCA_038253645.1 Acidimicrobiales bacterium | reverse complement strand
TCAGAGTCGATGTGCAGGGACATTGCGAACCGAGCGTAGTAGTGGAAGGGTTTTGACACCTATCAGAGGAGGGAACAAGGCAATGTCGGCGGGTAAGGTGTGTTTCTCGGATGCAAATGTCGAGATTCGTCAGGTCATTACCGGACCTCTCGACAACAACGTGTATTTTATTCGGTGTACAAGCGTTCGGTGCATGAGTACCAACCAAGCCGTGATGGTTGAAGCACCAGGCGGCGATCCGGATCTCCTTGTGCACCTATGTCATGAGACGGGCGTAGAGGTTGTGCTTATCAGTCATGGCCACCACGACCACGTTGGTGCGATTCGACGCCTGCGAAGCAAGGGCCTTCGGGTCGGAATTGGCGGCGGTGACACCCCGATGTTGCGTTTCATCGACTTCACCATCAACGACGGTGACGAATTTGATATCGGCGATGTCAAGGTGCTCGCTATTTCCACTCCTGGTCACACTCCGGGTTCGATGTGTTTCGCAGTCGGTCACGAGCCGGTGCTGCTTTCGGGCGACACCCTGTTTCCCGGCGGTCCCGGCGCGACCGACAAGCCCTACAGCGACTTCGACACCATAATTGCGTCCGTCACGAAGCTTTTTGCGCTGTTCGATGATTCAACACTCGTGCTGCCCGGCCACGGCAGACCCACAACGATCGGGGCAGAACGACCTCACCTGAACGAGTGGATTGCGCGTCGTTGGTAACCGGTGCGGTGACCTTAGTCATGAAGACGCGATTGCAACGCGTCGATCAATCCGTCTTGACGCAGAGTTTCGGAGTCACGATCGCGCCTCGGTGCAGCGCTCTCTCGGATATCAATACGCTCCGGCCAGTCGAGCGAGTGTGCCCAGCCGAAAATTCCGGTCGTCCCTGCTGTTGCAATTACAACAATTGTGGGACCTATGTAATCGAGTGTTCCGACACCGTCGATACCCAACAGAGCGATACTTGCGATGGCGGCAAAAGAAACGTTTGCTGCCGTGCACATGAAGCCAAGAACGACAAATACAGCGCGACGCGACATTGTTCGCCTCGCCGCAATGGTCGCTATCGAAAACGATGCTGCGGCTTCCATACCGCCGATTGCAAAACCACAGATAGCACCGAACGCGATACTGATGACAACAAGAATCGCAATACCGGCTGCAGTTGACGTCATCGACGCGATGTATCCGACTGAGTCAGGCTCGATCGCGATAGTGGATGCAACGGCAGACAGCGCGCCGGCGATCAAGCCCACGCAACAACCAGTCTTGATCGCCGCGTGTGCAGACTCGTGTAGCGATACAAGCTGTGCCCGAATCACCATGTCCCCATCACTGCTACGGAAGCGTAGGTTGCTCAGACAATGAATGTTCTCGACGCAATCCGAAATCGGCGCTCTGTCGGTAAATTGGCATATCCCGCTCCGAGCGATGCTGACGTTCAAACAATGCTCGACGCGGCAATGTTCGCTCCTGACCACAAAGAGCTGCGCCCTTGGCGCTTCATTGTCTTGCGCGACGACGCGTTGAACGAACTCGGCGACGTAATGGCTGAGGCGCTCATCGCGCGCGACCCGACCGTCACAGCGGGACAGATAACGAAGGAACGCACCAAGCCGACTCGCGCGCCCGTGATTGTTGCCATCGCCGCGACACATGTTGAAACGTCGCTTCCGTTCATCGAGTTGATCTGCTCTGCGGCAGCTGCGACTCAAAATCTCTTGCTCGCCGCGCACGAACTTGGCTACGGGGCGATGTGGCGAACCGGAGATTCGATCTACGACGAAACCGTCAAGCACTGGCTCGGGCTGGCTCCCTCCGATGAATTGGTCGGGTTCGTCTATATCGGAACGGTGGCCGGCGATACTCCGCGTCGTGCACCCATTCCTGATGATTCAGTCGTCTGGCGCCCATTACAGCTAGATCCTGCCGACCAATACACTGCAGGGCGTGAGTAATCCCCTTTTCAACGTCGAGTCGCTGCACGCATCGACAGCCGAGGCCGGCATCGCGATCCTCAAAGGCATCGATCTCAAGGTCGAACGCGGCGAGGTTCACGCGATCATGGGCCCGAATGGCTCCGGTAAATCGACACTCGCGAGCACTTTGCTCGGTAGTCCCGACTATCAGGTAACCAGCGGAAGCATTTGTTTCAAGGGTGACGACGTCACTGCTCTCACTGCAGACGTGCGAGCCAAAGCCGGAATGTTCTTGGCGTTCCAATACCCCGAAGAGATCCCCGGCGTCCCCGTTATCCAGTTCCTGCGCCAGGCACTTTCCGCACGCAAGGGAATTGATTTGTCAATTCTCGAGTTGCGACTCAACATCCTCGAATGGATGAAAAAGCTCGAGATGGATCCGAGCTTTATGGACCGCTACCTGAACGAGGGTTTCTCGGGCGGCGAAAAGAAGCGTCATGAGATTTTGCAGATGGCGATTCTCGAGCCCGAACTAGCGGTGCTCGACGAGACCGACAGCGGTCTGGACATCGACGCATTGCGTGTTGTCGCACGCGGTGTGCAACTCGTACGCGAAGCGCGACCCGAACTCGGGGTTGTGCTCATCACGCATTACCAACGAATCCTCGATGAGATCTCGCCTGACAAGGTGCACATAATGGTTGACGGGCGAATCGTCGCATCGGGTGGGCCTGAGCTTGCCGAACAATTGGAAGAAGAGGGCTACGAAGCATGGCGGAACTAGTGCTCCATCCTGTAAATAACACGCGTGGATTGGCGAGTCAGATTTTCTTCTCGCAAGGAAGAAAAACGAAGGAAGTAACCATACTGCGATGTTTTTATGACGCAGCGAGAAGGAAATCTGGCCGGCAAGACGCACGTGGTATTTACGGGATGGTGCACTAGAGGTGGAAACTGTGCGCAAGGACTTTCCGATTCTGGACCAAACGGTGAATGGAAAGCGCTTGGTATATCTCGACTCCGGCGCGTCTTCACAACGGCCGCAACAAGTTATCGGCGCGATGTCCGAGTACTACGAGCGCCATCACGCTAACGTCCACCGCAGTGTCTATCGCCTTGCCGAAGAGGCAACGGCAATGTAC
>JBBSGY010000419.1:0-3066 GCA_038253645.1 Acidimicrobiales bacterium | reverse complement strand
TGCTCGTTCTCATGGCAATTCCAATGGCTGCAACGATGTCGAAATTGCTTGTGGACTCACAACGGGAGACGGGTGTGTTCCGCGCAATCGGCGCGCGAAACCGCAACGTCGTCAGCATCTACGGCTTCTACGCGCTGCAAATGGTGGTTGCTTCGTTCGTGCTTGCGCTAATTCTCGGCGAACTCATTTGTGCATGGCTCACGTCGCGATATGCGGATGATCTCGAACTCGCCGCCGCCGACTATGCGAGCACAGTCGTGAATGTGAGTTTCGTTCAGTTCAACGTTGTGCAGATGGCCACGATATTTGGCGGCCTCCTTGCGGGCGCGCTACTTGGCGTAACGATTCCTCTGTTGCGGGCACTGCGTCGGGACCCCATCAAGGCATTGCGCGACGAGTAACACGTTGCCGTCATCGCCACGGACGGTTAGCTTGTCGCTCGGCTCCTCTTTTTGGCGAGTCATTCTTTTTTGAAAGGCCCCAAATCGTGCGACGCGTGTTATGTCTCAGAGTGCTGTCATTGTTCGCTGTTGTAGTGATGGCGCTCACCAGCCAGACGGTTCTTGCGCCTGCTGCGCAGGCGTCGGGTGAAATCGAGGGCCGGTATTCCACCGATATTGCGCTACGCGGCGCACTTGGCGCGCCGAGTGGGGATGAGTACTCGATAGGGAATGGGCGTCAACGCAATTTCAAGTGGGGCTCGCTCTATTGGTCGCCAGCCGCCAGCGTGCACGAGGTTCACGGGGCCATTCGGTGGCGCTACGAGCTGCATGGCGGCCCGGCGGGTTCGCTGGGGTTTCCAACGACCGATGAAGGCCGCGAATTCATCAAATACGACATTCCGGAAAACGTCATCGGCGCACGCAACGACTTTCAGAACGGCGCAATCGTATGGAGTAATTCGACAGACAAGACTTATGTCGCCGGCAAGACGGTCGCCGAGAACCTGCCTTACAACGAATACCCCTTTGGTTACATGCCTGTTGCCGACGAGCGGGCCGGTACCGGTGGCTCGCGCGTATTGCAACTCAACGGAGGACTCATGTACGTGACGCCGACCGGCTTCTTTCACTTACACGATGGATATCCGAGCGGTTCGAACGGAATTCTCACGAAGTACGTCGCGACCGGTGCAGATGCCGGATTCCTCGGCTTGCCGGTGTCTGATGAGGCAATGACGGCGTCACCGACAGGTGAGAATGAAGGTCGGGTGCGCAAGTTCAAGTGGGGAAACATCTACCAATGTGGAGTGCTGCTCGGAACTTGCGAAATCGGCAAAGCCCACGAAGTGCACGGCGGCATTCTTTGGCGGTTCAATCTGGAAGGCGGCGTCCCGAAGCTTGGCTTTCCGGTGAGTGACGAAGAGAATGCACCCGGCGGACGCGTCTCGAAGTTCCAGAAGGGCAAAGTGTTCTGGAATTCCGTTACCGGCAAAACGTCTGTTACGTACTACTAATCCTGCTCGGCGTTGGCCGGGTCTTGAGCGGGGAGGCCGAAGCGTTGTTCGGCGGCGGAGGCGACTATCCGTTTTCACGAGCGTTGAGGGCCAATACGGCACCTACGGCTCGTGAAAACCGGCGTTTTAGTCGGTTCTGGCCTCGTCGAGACGATATTCGAGTTGCTTCAGCTCGTCACGCAGATCCGAAGGCAGATGATCGCCGAACGTTGCAAAGTGTTCGTGAATCAGTGGTATCTCCGCTGACCACTCATCGACGTCCACGGCGAGTGCTGCATCCAGCTCCGCCACGCTCATTCCTAGGCCGTCGATGTCGATCGCAGTCGATGTAGGCACCATGCCGACGGGTGTCTTCGTCGCGTCGCGGCTGCCGGTAACGCGCTCGAATATCCATGCGAGCACGCGACCGTTCTCACCGAAGCCGGGCCAGAGAAACTTGCCATTCGCATCCCGGCGAAACCAGTTGACGTAAAATATCTTCGGCAATATCGCGCCTGGCTTCTCCCCGATTCTCAGCCAATGATCGAAGTAGTCCCCCATGTTGTAACCACAGAACGGAAGCATCGCGAATGGGTCGCGTCGCAAATTGCCGACGGCACCAGCCGCCGCGGCAGTCGTTTCGGAAGCCATCGTCGCTCCCATGAACACGCCGTGCTGCCAGTCGAATGCTTCGATGACAAGCGGCACCATCGAGTTTCGGCGTCCGCCGAAGACGATCGCTGATATGGGAACACCATTCGGGTCTTCCCACTCCGGTGCAATCGTCGGGCATTGTGTTGCCGGCGCCGTAAAGCGCGCGTTGGGGTGAGCAGCAGGCGTATCTGACTCCGGTGTCCACGAATTACCCCGCCAATCGGTGAGACTCGACGGCAATTCCTCCGTTAAACCTTCCCACCACACATCGCCCTCGGGCGTTAGAGCGGTATTGGTGAAGATCGCGTTCTTCTCGAGTGTGCGAAGCGCATTGTGGTTGGTCTGCTCACTGGTTCCCGGTGCAACACCGAAAAACCCTGCTTCGGGGTTGATTGCATACAGTTGACCGTTACCCCCGAAGCGCATCCATGCGATGTCGTCGCCGATCGTCTCGACCTTCCAATCCGCAAGTGTCGGCTCGAGCATCGCAAGGTTGGTTTTGCCACATGCCGATGGAAACGCGGCGGCAATGTAGCGACTTTCGTCGTCTGGTGACGTGATCTTCAGAATCAACATATGCTCAGCGAGCCATCCCTCGTCACGCGCGATCGCAGATGCGATGCGCAACGCGAAGCATTTCTTGCCGAGCAATGCGTTGCCGCCGTATCCGGAACCGAACGACCAGATCTCACGCGTCTCAGGAAAATGGGAAATGTATTTGTTCTCGGCATTGCATGGCCAAGGAACATCGGCAGCGTTGCCGAGGAGCGGCGCACCTACGGAATGCACGCAACGAACAAAGTCGTCGCGTGTGCCGAGCTCGTCCAAAACATGTTGACCCATGCGTGTCATCACGCGCATGTTGACCACGACATACGGCGAGTCGGTGAGCTGCACGCCGATGTACGAAAGCGGCGATCCAACCGGACCCATCGAGAAGGGCATGACATACATCGTGCGACCTCGCATGGATCCAT
>JBBSGY010000418.1:0-3073 GCA_038253645.1 Acidimicrobiales bacterium | reverse complement strand
TAAGTATCGGGACGAAACACGTGCCAAGAGTGGACTCTTGCGCGTGCGCGAATTCACAATGAAAGATTCGTACAGCTTCGATATCGACGAGGCTGGTCTTGACAAATCTTTTGAGGCGCACCGAGCGGCATACGTGCGCATTTTCGAGCGACTCGGAATTCCGGCGATGCAAGTGCAGGCTTCGAGCGGCTCGATGGGTGGCAGTGGCTCCATCGAGTTCATGTCGCCTTCGGTTGTCGGTGAAGACGAAGTAATCAAATGTTCGAATTGTGACTACGCCGCCAATGTTGAGCGCGCCATCTCGACACTTCCTTTTGCCGGCGAATCGTCTACATTGTCCGCTCCGGAAAAGTTCGACACGCCTGGAGTCCGAACCATTGTTGATCTCGAACATTTCGACGGTGGCGCCGCTGCCGATCACCAGATAAAGACTCTCGTTTATGTGCTTGATGAATCACTCACACTTGTCTTGCTGCGTGGTGATCATGAACTCGTCGAACAGAAGCTGATCGATGCAACTGGCGCGATTCGAGTTCGGCAGGCGCATGTGGACGAAATCAAAGCAGCACTTGGCGCGTCTCCAGGCAGTCTCGGAGCGGTTGGCGTAAAGAACCTGCCGATCATTGCGGACGTTGCTTTGCGCGGTCGAGAAAATATGACCACCGGCGCAAACACCAACGACGTTCACTACCGTGGTGTTGACCTTGCTCGCGATATCGACGTCGAAACCTGGGCAAGCTTGCGCAGAGTGCGAGAAGGCGAAGCATGCTCGGTATGCAATTCGCCGTTGGAGGTCCTCAACGCGATCGAAGTCGGTCACATCTTCAAGCTCGGGCAGAAATACACGAGCGCGTTGAACGCAACCGTTCTCGGTCCCGACGGAAAACCCGTTGTGCCGCTCATGGGATGTTATGGAATCGGCGTTGAACGCGCAATCGCCGCGATCGTTGAGTGCCACAACGACGACAAGGGCATCGTGTGGCCTGCTTCGGTTGCACCATTTCTCATTACCGTCGTTGCACTGAACGCTGAAGATGAAGTCACAATGCTCGCCGCGACTTCCATCTATGAAGCGTTGCAAGCAAAGGGCGTCACGGCGCTTTTCGACGATCGCAAGGCCCGCCCTGGCGTAAAACTCTCCGACGCCGAACTCGTTGGCATGCCCTGGCGCCTGACTGTCGGTAAACGTTCGCTCGCCAGCGGTCTCATGGAACTGACCGACCGCGCAACAAACGAAACAACAGAAGTTCCGGTAGCGGAAGCTATCCAGACGCTGATTGATTTCCTACGAGGTTCGTAGACTTACTGTCGAGTGTCGACGGTAAGTCTTCAAACATCCGTGCACTGGCGTAGTTGTCTCACCCTCGCGATTGAATTTCGTCAATGGAAGCAACATTGGAGACACTCGCTCGGCGCCAACACGCCCTTTTGACGTTTGATCAGGTCACGTCTGTCATGTCGGAGGCGAGACTTCGCACAATGGTCAGGCGCGGTGATCTGATTCGAGTTCGCAGGGGCATTTACCGGTGCGCGGGAGCCCCTATGTCGTGGGAACAGTCAATGCACGCAGCCCAGCCCCATTAGTGGATCGATCGCTTCACACTCTGGCGCCGGTCGTCTGTTGGGAATGAAGCATTGCGACAATGCCCTCGTTGAGCTGACTACCGATGCCGATCGATGGGCGGGCCTACCCGATGCGACAGTGCATCGCTCTTGGGTGCCCGACGCGCAGCGGCGGATTCAAAACTTTATTGAACTCACTTCGGCAGCGCGAACAATTGTCGATCTGTCAGCAGACGTTAGCAGTGGAATTTGAAGCGGGTGATAAGCGATGCTTTGATCCGCGATCTCTGCACTGTCAATGAAATCGACTGCGTTCTGGGTGAGATCGGAAGCCGCGGAAGGGCAAGGACGTCGATTCTACGTCCACTATTGGTTGAGTTCCTTGGCTCCGATCGTGTAGAGAGCGAACTAGAGATGCGCACTTTCCATTGGCTCAATCGGAATGGAATAAGGGGGTACGTCTTGCAACATGGCGTGTTTGTCCCACGAAAAAAACGCCCGTATCGGCTCGACTTTGCATGGCCTGGCCTGAAGATCGGCGTCGAACCGGAGGGCTACCGGGTGCATGCCGGCTCGCGTGACGCATTCGACAACGGCCATGCTCGCCGCAACGCCGTCGTTTCGATGGGTTGGCGGCTATTGCATCCCACTTGGTACACCCAGCAAGGCGAGTTCATTTCCGAACTCAAGGCCCTGTTAGCGGAGGCGGCCGCGTGGATCACCGATGTTTGAAGGCTTACTGTCGAATGCCGACGGTAAGTCTTCAAACATCGGAATCGACGGCCGAGCGGGCGCGAGAAATCCCCGCCGGGTGGCCGCCGGGCGGGGATTCTCTTAGGAAGGACGTCGTTAAAGACGCGACTGGCTACTAGTTGAATTGGGGAGTTCGCAGCCCGAACGTGATCAACACGTCGTCCCACCAATGTTGCTTGGTCTGCGAGACGTTGTCCTTAATGAGATAAGAAACGTCCGAGTCCGAGCGAACTTTGTCGAGCCGATCCACGGGGATCGCAGCGACATAGCCTTCCATGCTCGCGTTGGTTCCGGCCTTGTCAATCTTCACGTCATACGCCTTGGCGTGGTGATCTGAAGCCAACGAAGCGTCTACGCCGGGTTTGAGCACAACCGTGTATTGGCCGAATTCCCCACTGCCGATTGCACGGTTCTTGATTGCTGCACCATCAATGGCCACAAGTGCACCGAGCGCAAGTACGCCCAGAAGTCTTAAAGCAATTCCTAAACGCATTCGGCTCATTCTCCCCCAGAAAAAGTCAACGCACCAAAAAAAACTCAATCCCAAAATGCGTCCGAGCTTTCAGTGTGGCGAACGTTCTTCAAACTCACAAGGGATCGTCGGGAATTCATTTCAGATTCCAGGACTCCCGACACAGAGCAAAAGTCATTGTTCGGCTCTCAGCCTGCTGTATGGTCCTTCGCGCTGTAGACCATGACGAGATCCGTGCCCGGATAGATCGTCTTGGTGGCTGTCAGCTCCTCGCAAAGTGCAGCG
>JBBSGY010000417.1:0-3074 GCA_038253645.1 Acidimicrobiales bacterium | reverse complement strand
GCCGGTGAATGACGCGTTGCCAAGGTCTGGCGTAAGCGTCAGCGCATAATGCCTTGGGAGAACCGTTTTCGGAAGGCGGTAAGGATCGGGCACGCTGGCAGCTCCTCGAGGGTCAGATGAGGCGAAGCGTAGCCAGGTAAGAGCATTACCCGTTGGAGCAAGGCGCTAGAAATGGAATGTGGAATCAATTGACGTACTCACCGTTGGCAATGCGCTTGTCGATGTGCAGGCTCGCGCCGAAGACTCGTTCATAAATGCCGAGGGCCTGGTAAAGGGTTCGATGCAACTCATTGATGACGATCGGTCGCGCGATCTCTATCAAAATATGGGCCCCGCAAGTGAATCGTCGGGCGGGTCGGCCGCGAATACCGCGACAGGAGTGGTCGTATGCGGGGGAACCGCGGCGTTTATCGGCACTGTCGCGTACGATCAACTCGGGGAGATCTTCACCCACGATATTCGCGCGGCGGGTGTGAGTTATAAGACGCCCCCCGTTGCAGGCGCCGTCACGGGACGATCGCTGATTCTCGTCACGCCAGACGGGGAGCGCACGATGAACACCTCAATAGGTGCGGCCTCGCGCGTGGCTATCGGGAAGATCGACGAGAAACTTCTGCGAGCCGCCCGCGTTACCTACATCGAGGGGTTTCTGCTCGATGTAACTCCATCTGTGACGGACTGGCAGCGCTGCGCCGACATCATTCATGACGCGGGGAATCTGTATGCGTTGACGCTTGCGGATTCCTTCTGCGTGCAGCGTCATCGTGATCTGTTTATGGAGCTGCTCGATGGGCCTGTCGACGTTTGCTTCGGAAACGAGGATGAGCTCAAAATGCTCTACGAATCGAGCGATCTGGACGAATGTCTCGAGAGAATCTCGAAGCAATGTAAGTATGTCGCCATTACTCGCGGCGCGCGGGGCTCCGTTGTCTGTTGCGATGGTGAATGGATGAAAATCGCCGCTGAACAAGTCGAGGTTGTCGACACGACGGGCGCCGGTGATCTATATGCGGCGGGCTTTCTGTTCGGGCTGGCCCAGGGGTGGGATGTCGCGCTCAGCGGGCACCTGGCGACGCACGCCGCCGGCGCGGTGGTGTCGCAAATGGGCGCACGCCTGCAAAACGACGTGCACATCTCACTGCCCTAAGTCGCGTTTTGAGCCGGCATCGTGCGAGCAGGTTGCACCTGAGGTAGCTCACCGACCTCGAATGCACCCTGCTCGCTTTTCAACCGGTCACAGCAATGGCACGTCTCCGTGGACACGCTGAGAAGGAAAGCTTATTCGAAGCAGCTCGATGTCCTCGTTGCTCAGACTCCAGCCCAGTGCCCCCAGATTCTCGCGGAAATGGACGTCGTTCGAAGTCTTGACCAAAGCGATCACGTTGTGCTGACTGAGGAGCCAATTGAGTGAGATCTGAATTGGTGATTTTTTGTACTTGTCGGCCATTGTTACGACGGCTGACCGAGCATTGTCGTCCACGATCGTTCCTCCGCCGAGATATGACCTCATGACGGGGCGCCACGCGTTCGGCAACACATCACTCGTCTGACAATTTGCCAACAGGCCGTCTGTCTCGGGCGCTCGTACAGCCAAGTTGTAGTGCACCTGATTGACGACGATGGGATGACCTGCGGCGCAACGAGCCGCGTCGAGGCTCGCTGAGCCGAAGTTGCTGAGTCCGAGATTACGAATGAGTCCCTCACTGATCAGTTGATCGAAAGCCGACATGGTCTCGTTCAGCGGTACGTCCAGGTTCCGGTTGTGAGGCATATACAGGTCGAGATAGTCGAGTCCCATTCGATCGAGACTCCCATGACATGCGGCGATCACGTCTTCCGGTCGGGCGTGGCCCGTGCTCGCTTTCGATGCAATGAACAATTGCTTTCGGTCGTAGGGCGCGATCGCTTCCCTGAGGAATGATTCCGTCGTCCCGTCTCCGTACAGCTCCGCGGTGTCGAGATGCGAGATACCGGCGTCGATCGCGCTGCGCGTTGCGCGAATATCGCTTTCGCGCTCTTCTGGACGCTCGCCAAAACGAAAAGTTCCCAAGCCGAGAACGGGCATCGAGAAGCCGTTCGCCAAAGTTTTTCTTGGAATCGTGGACATGGCATCGACGTTAGTGAACCATCAGGCAATCGACCGGGGTGCCCTAGAGTTCTGTCAATGGAACGGTTTGGCTTCGTCGGACTGCCGAATGCCGGCAAGTCCTCTCTCTTCAACTCTCTTGCAGGTGGCGGCGCGCTCGCGGCGCCCTATCCATTCGCGACCAAAGACCCGAATTTGGGTTCAGCAAAAGTCAACGATGTTCGCCTGGAGCGTCTGGCCGAGATGAGCAAGTCGAGAAAGGTCGTTGCTGCAACGGTTGAGTTTCTCGATATCGGCGGCCTTGTTGCGGGTGCGAGCAAGGGCGAGGGCCTTGGCAATAAGTTTCTTGGCGGCATTCGCGAAGTCGACGCAATCGTCTACGTGTTGCGCGCTTTCGTAGACGATGACGTCGTCGGCCCATCTGACCCGGTCGAGCATCTAACGACTGTCGAGATCGAACTCGCACTGGCGGACTTGCAGAGCATCGAAAGTCAGTTGCCGCGCAAGCAGAAGATGCTCAAGCTCGACAAGTCCGGTGCTGACGAGGTTGCGGCTCTCGAACTCGCTTACAAAACGCTTTCAGCAGGCACACCGATCTATCGTTCCGATCTCGACGAAGAGACACGGCTGCAATTGAAGCCATCGTTTCTTCTGACAAATAAGCCCGTGCTTGCGGTTGTCAATGTCGGCGAAGACGACATTGACCGCGGTGAACAACTCGCAGCGCCCGTACGTGAGGTGTTGGGCGACGCTCAGATCCTTCCGATGTGTGTGCAGCTTGAAGCCGAGGCGGCACAGATGGAGACTGAAGACGAGCGTCGCGAAATGCTGGAAGGTTTCGGCCTTGGCGAAGGTGCACTGTCTCGAATGATTCACTCTGCATATCGAATGCTCGGTAGGCGTACATTTTTCACGACAGGTGAAGATGAATCCCGCGCATGGACGTTTCGCGCAGGTGCAAAGGCACCGGAGTGTGCAGGCGCAATTC
>JBBSGY010000416.1:0-3081 GCA_038253645.1 Acidimicrobiales bacterium | reverse complement strand
TGAACGCCACGGTCAGTGCACGTGGGGTTATGGTTCGTGTCGCCGAACCGAATGTCACCCCGAGTAGGCCTCCCCTGCTGGCTGGCTCCATCGATTTAAGCCGATGAGTCCTGGATTCCGGCATGTCAAGATCTGCCCCGCCTCTCAGGCCATTGCTCAACCAATAGCGCATTGGTGCCGATGCTGTTGGGGTGTTGCAAACAACCAACACTTGTGGTATCCTTTCCCAGTGGGAAGACACTCAAAAAAGGAGGTGGAGGACGCTCTTCGCTACGCCCGTGAGAGCGGTTGGGAAGTGGCGCAGACTTCGGCCGGCCACAAGTGGGGCTACATGGCATGTGGCCGCGGTTGTCGTGTATCGATCTGGTCAACACCGAAGTCACCGGGAAACCATGCCAAAGCGTTGCGGCGCGAAGTCGATCGCTGCCCACATCCACCCGCACTCGAAGCCATAGAGGGAACAGAGCAACCAAAGCCATGACTCAAACTGAATGGGATTTCACCCTCATACTTAGCGGCGCAGACGTAATGGACGACGCCGTAGGTGACGCGTTGTTCGAGGCGACCGACGGCGACATCAACCTTTCGGTGCGTGACAACGTGTCGTTTGCGAACTTCATTCGCGCTGGTGAGTCGTTTCAGCGAACGGTGCTCGACGCCATTCATGAAATCGAATCAGCGGGCGTGGGCGTCGTGGTGTTGCGTAGCCAAACCGACGAGCTTGTGACCCTCAGCGAGATTGCCGATCGCACGAAGCGCACGCCGGAGAGCATTCGTCTGCTAGTCAGCGGCGAACGCGGCCCGGGTAATTTTCCTGGTGCCGAGTCTCGTCCGGGTGCTCGAAATCGTCTGTGGCGATGGGGTACTGCTGTTGAGTGGTTCCAAAGCTACGACCCGGAAGCCGTTGCTGACTACCTGGCAAGCGTTCCTGACCCCGAGTTCGTTGCTGCCTTGAACGCTGCTTTGGAGCTGCGGCAGCATCTTCCAAAAGTCGCGAATGAGGAAGCACGTATCGAAGTCGGACACCTCACCGGCCTCAGTGCCGCAATGTGATGAGCGGCCATCGCAATTTTCAAGGAACTCAGCGACGAGTTGGAAGCAAGCCCGGCTACGCCGAAGTAGCCGAGCGAGTGCATGCAAACTTGCCGCCGAAGAGGCGGCCAGCAGGCAGGTTCGAGCCGATTCTTTCAATGCTGTCTACGACCCAGACGGCGATGGTTGGTTTGTTCACGTTCCAAGTGTTCCGGGTTGCCACAGGCACGGCGACATCGTGCCTGTGGCTCGCCGCAATATCGTTGAAGCGTTAGCCGTGATGCTTCACGTTGACGCGGGTGCCCACATGTCGTGGACGACATTCGCATGACTACAACCGGGAATTGACGGGGCACCTCCATCGATTTCCGACTGGTCGACGCCGCCATCACCGCGATCACCACGCAGGACACTTCAACCGCGAAACAATGGTGCAAAGTTCAAGGACGGTCACGATTGCTCCGCCCAAAATTCACGCCGTTTGATCAAGACACGCCGTCCCTGGTGCAGGACCCCGAGTCACCGACGTAAACTTGACCCCTCAATTTGCGTGCAGTTCCTCTATGATCAGTACTGAACCTGAGATCGACTAATTGTCGGCACTCCGGCATCGGCCAACAATTCGATTGCGGAATGCAACCGGCGACTCGACCAGTATCGCAAGGCGCTCGACTCCGGAGCCGACCCGGCGGTTGTCGCCAAATGGATGGCCGAAGTCGACATCGAGCGTCAGCGTGCGGAGGCGATTCTCAGTCAGGCCGGATCGAATGAACTGTCACTAACCAAAGACCATATCCGAGCCCTTGTCGGCCAGCTGGTCGACATCGTCGACGTGCTGCGACGGACTGATCGAGCGACAAAAGCCAAAATCTACGAAGAGCTGGGCATTCGCCTGACCTACCAACCAGAACAGGGAAGAGTCCTGGTGGAAACAAGTCCACACGCCTACACAAAACATGCAGGCGGGGAACCTATTACCGGTAGCAAGCCAACAAATTTGGCCTACTCCGGACGTGTCGGCGAAGGGACACGAACCATACGCCCACGGATTGTCCAGAGACGATTCATCCTCTGAGCTGGGACTTCTTTATGATCCCTTCGAACTTACCCTAGCAATATCTCCTATTGGCAGCGACAGACTCATGCTTTTGAGCCGCAATGCACCGGGCCTGTTCGGCCTACCCACCAGGTCCACAACCTCAGTGGCCGGGTCGGTCGCCTGTCTTGATGCCGCTGCAGATTTTCAGTCGATTTCCTCCAGCGACTCCATTACCCCGAAAGCGCGCTCTCGATCTCGGAACGAAGCCCTCTTGTAACAGACGGCTCTTGGTATCGAAGGTCAGGTTTGCCGCAATGCGGGTGGGCCGACGATCGAGTGGTAAGTGGCGACCCTCTCGGCCATCACCGCTACAACTGAACAGAGACCTGCTTCGGAGTGTCCCAGATGACGAACGGGGCCGCCAGTGCCTGAACGCTCGGCGACCTTGCTTCAGCGCAAGCCGATGGGTATGGGTCAGCGTGTCGTTCGCTGATGCATCGGGATCTGTTTTGATCACTGCGCTAGTCGGTGGTATGCCACCATGATACCGTTAAGTCAAAGTAGCTAGCTGCCGATATTACGGCTGAGGAGGTCGAAAATGTCCAAAGCAATGACGGTTCGACTCGACGACGATCAAGCAGAGGAGCTGGAGAAGGTTGCCGAAATCGATGGCATTGCAGTCGCAGAAGCTGTGCGTGAGGCAATTGCTGCTCACGTAAAAACTCGGTCGTCTGATCCAGAGTTTCGCAAGCGAATTCGTGCGTCGATCAAAAAGCACCAAGCAATCCTTGATCGCCTAGCCAAATAACGGTGACCACCGTTCACTATCTCGATGTGGCCGATTATGTAGTCATTGCCTCGGAGATTCTCGAATGCAATGAGTCCGATGTGTTGCGCGTGCTCAAAGTAGCAAGCGTGAACTCCGCAATAGGTGCGCCAGCAACCGACTATTTCGGAGTTGAGTTGTTTCCGGCATTCCACATGAAGGTTGCTGTACTGGGCTATCGGCT
>JBBSGY010000415.1:0-3082 GCA_038253645.1 Acidimicrobiales bacterium | reverse complement strand
GTTGCACCACTCGGGCTGCGCGTCGACCGTTCGTCGCCGATGGTTGATGCGCGATTGCCCGACGGTTCACGCGTCAACGCAGTTGTTGCACCACTCGCAGTCGATGGACCGTGCATGACGATTCGCCGTTTCGGCGCACGTCACATTTCCATCGAGCGAATTGCAGCCCCGCCCATTGCTCAGTTGTTGATCGGCGCAGTGAAATCTCGAATGAACATCGTGGTGAGTGGCGGCACAGGCTCGGGCAAGACAACTTTGCTCAATGCCCTTGCACAATATCTCGACGCCGATGAGCGTGTCATCACGATTGAAGACGCTGCTGAACTTCGCTTGCCGTTGCGTCACGTCGTTCGACTGGAAGGGCGTCCCGCAAACGCCGAAGGTGTTGGCCGTGTCAGCCTGCGAGAGCTTGTTCGGAATGCTTTGCGAATGCGACCGGATCGAATCATTGTCGGCGAGGTGCGCGGCCCTGAAGCACTCGACATGTTGCAGGCAATGAACACGGGCCATGAAGGTTCGATGTCGACGTGCCACGCGAACAACTGTTTTGATGCGCTTCGGAGACTCGAAACCATGGTGCTGATGGGTGACACGGCGCTTCCGCTATCCGCCGTTCGCCAGCAGATCACTTCATCCATCGATCTCGTCGTGCAAATCGCGCGTACGGAAGGTGGTGCTCGCCAGATCACGTCAGTTTGTGAGGTTGTCGACAAAGAAGGAACGCCGGTTGCGAACGAGATTGCAGATGCAACTCGCGTTCACGCAATCGCGACTCGTCACGCGAGGCGTTCATGAGTCCGGAAATCGCCGGCGCGTTCGCCGGTTCGAGCATTCTTCTCTGCGCTGCGCTGGTGACCAAAGCGCGCCGAATTTCGAGGGCGTACAAAGTGCGTTCTCGCGGCGTCATCAACCAATCAAGAAAGGTCTCTCTTCGATGGACTGGTATCGGTGTAGGCGTCGTACTGATAGCAATCGTGCTACTGACCAGCCCGTTTGCCGCGATTGTGATTGTGCCGGTCGGCGGAATCATTGTGTTGTTCACGCGTCAACAGCTAAATGCACGCGAGGTGGCGCGCTATGAGCGCCAATTGCCACACGCACTCGACGCGATTGCGAGGAGCATGCGTTCCGGGGCCGGGCTGCTGATTGCGATCCAGGAAGCCGGCCACGACCTAGAGAGTGTGGTGGCGCAAGATCTTGCATGTATTGCACAACAAGTTCGCCTTGGTCACAACCTTTCAGATGCCCTTCATGACTGGTCCGAGCGGCGCACGCTTCAATCGGTGCAACTTGCGAGTGCGTCGTTATCGCTCGCGATCAAGACCGGCGCTGCGCAGGCTGAAGTGATCGACGGAGTTGTTGCAACCGTTCGTCAATCGTTGAGCGCATCTGCATCTGCGCGTACGCATGCGACCCAGGCGCGAGCATCCATGTGGGCGCTCACGGGCATGCCGGTGATGTTCACCGTTCCAATGACCGTGCTCGATGCCGCGACGCGAAACTTTCTCCTACACACTGTCGCGGGAGTCATGGTGTTGAGTGCAGGGCTTGCGTTGGACGGCCTGGGAGCGCTTTGGATGTCACGGCTTATGCATCGAGCAACGGCGTGACGGCCGAAGTCTGTGGCGTGTCAGCCGCGGGTCTGATCGTTTGGGCAGCACTTCTTCTTGGCAACCATGACTCGAGGATTGTTGCACTGGGAGCCGAGCGCAAGGCCCGCCGACGATTCGATGTCTTTGGTTTCGCGGGTCGATCTTTGCTTTCAGTCGCTCGGCATCGAATCGGTGTGACGATGTCTACAAGTGAAACACGTGCCGTCGGTATTGCAGGTCTCGTTGCGCTATGTACATCGTTCGTGTTTCCGCCCGCGGCACTTGCGGCTCCGATCGTGAGCGTTGCGACAATTCTCGTGAAGCGCCGTAGTCGGGTCGCGGCGCGCCGCCGGGCAATTGTCCGAGAACTGCCCATGACGGTTGACCTTCTGCGCCTGGGAGTGCGCAGTGGACTGAACATCACCGCTGCAGTTACCGAGGTTGCTAACTACACAACCGGGCCGCTGGCCGTCGAACTGTCCCTCGCCGTAGGCGATGCAGCGCGCGGGATGCGGCTCGCCGACGCTCTCGATGGCGTTGTGCAGCGTGCTGGCGACGACGTCGGTCCGCTGATTTGGTCTTTGGCATCATCGGAGCGCTACGGTGCACCCCTGTCGGATGTTCTCGAGCGCTTGGCGCAAGAGACCCGAGTCGATCAAGAGCGACGCGCAGAACAAGCCGCAAGGCGATTGTCGGTGCAGCTGCTCTTCCCACTCGCGGGCTGCATTTTGCCCGCCTTCGCGCTGCTCACCGTGGTGCCAATGCTCGCCGGCTCGTTAACAACGCTGGCCTCGAATTTTCACTGATGCGGCGAGGCCGTATTCATTAGTTATCAGGAGTAAATCCGATGTCCCACGTAAATGCGCTTTCATTGCGCTTTCTCATTGCACTACAAACTCAGTTTGCCCACCGAAAGAACGAACTCGGCCAGTCAACCTCCGAATACGGAGTTGTCATCCTTGTTGCCATCGCACTCGGCATGGCCGTGCTTGCGCTTTTCACTTCAGGCGGGCTTGACTCCCTGCTTCACGGATTGATCGCCAAGGCGCTCACAACTGCAACAGGCATGGTGAAGTAACCGATGTCTTCTCGCGCCTGCGAAAGAGGGCAGGCGACTGTCGAGCTTGCTGTCTCGATGATCTTGCTGAGCATCCTGTTCCTCCTGTTGCTGCAAGTCGGTTTGGTCGCGCGCGACCAAGTCCTCGTTACGCAGGCGGCGCGAGAAGGTGCCCGTGCGGCCGCTGTAGACCCCCCTCCCGGGGCAGCAGCGGCCGCGGCGGCGCATGCCACATCGCTTGCGCCTCAAAGACTCTCGACCGTGGTGAATGCTCGCCCAGACAGGGAAGGATTCGTCACGGTTGATGTCAGGTATCCATCTCGCATCGTTATGCCAGGATCCAATCGGGTCTTATTGGAATTCGACTTGAAAGCAAGGGCATCCATGAGGTTCGAAGGAAGGTAGAAACATCAAGAGCTGACGGTCAATCTTG
>JBBSGY010000414.1:0-3094 GCA_038253645.1 Acidimicrobiales bacterium | reverse complement strand
GTGACAACTCATCAACCGCATCGGTGAGCGCTCTCATGAGTTCGGCCATCATTGACAGCGGTGTGATCGAGCGACTGACCTCGACTTCATACGAGTCAAGCAGCACAAGACCGGTTGCAACCCGAAGCAGAACGGCGAGGCGAACAGCAGTACTCGTTTGCAGGTGACCATCAAGGGCGCCGCTGCGTAAATGAGCGAGGAGCTCGCGTGACGGGCCGGCCATTGCGCGCCGAAGCTCTGCGAATACTTGCTCTTCGTCTGTGATGTCACCGGCGAGAACGTCGTCAAGTACGGCGCGTGCCGCGCGCATGAGGCGACCTTGACTGTCGATTGCGAGAGCTGCCTCGTAGCCGAAGATATGACCGGCCATTGTCGAAAGTACGAAGTCGATCGCCGGGTGCACAACCGGCACCTTGACAACCACCGGCGCGTCATAGTCGGTGCCCTCCGAGCAGATCACGATTGGCAACGCTTTGTGCGCTTTGTAAATTGCAATTTCTTTCGCAACGTCGCTCGCTGTTGCGCCCGAGAGGCCCGCCGCACACACGAAGATCATCGGCTCGGCGGATAGGTCAATGTGTTTCTTGTCTTCAGTTACATCGAACGCAATCGATTTGTAGCAAAGCTCACTCATCTTGATCCGGAGCTCTTGAGCGGCAATGTGGTTTGGTCCGTTGCCGACAATCGCCCACGAGCGTCGCTGGGGCGCATACGTCTGGGCGGCGGCGGCAAGTTCGGGACGGCGCTTGAGAACTTCAACCATCGCGTCGGGCAGTTTCTTGAGACCTTCGAGAATTGTGTGAACCTCATGGCGCTCGGCGAGGTCGAGCGCGTCGGCAATTGCAATACCGAGCAGACTCGCTGCAACGACCTGCGCGTAAAATGCCTTCGTAGAAGCAACACTCATCTCCACATCGCGGCCGTCAGACGTGTAGAGCACGCCATCTGCCTTTTCGGTGAGGTCACTTTCGCGGCGGTTGACGATTGCAATGACCTTCGCACCCCGCGCACGCACCATGTCGACAGTGCGGTTTGTGTCGGTAGTGGTGCCCGACTGGCTGACCGCAACGATGAGGGTGTCTGACATGTCGTCACGCATTGCAAAACCGGATAGTTCCGTCGCCGGACAGGTTGAAACGCTCACGCCCGGAGCGACGGTTCCAAGTATCGAAGCAAGGCTTCGCGACGCAACCGATGCCGTTCCTTGGCCGATCGCAATGATCTGCGTGAGTTCGCGAGCGGCGAGCGCTTTGCGAATTTCGTCAGGAAACGACGCTTTCGATAGCGCAACTTGCAACCGGCCCGCGCCACCGACGATCTTGCCCCGCAACGTACGGCGAACCGATTGTGGTGATTCGGTGATTTCCTTCAACAAGAAATGTGGAGCGTCGCCCCGGTCGATGTCACGCGTTGTGATTTCAGGACTGACGAGTTCCGACTGTGCAACCGGCAGTTCTTCGCCGCCGACCGACAAGCGGCGCAGTGCGTTGAGTGTGCCCGCACCTTTGGCGACCAATTCGACAAGTTGACCGTTCTTGCCGCTCTCGGACGACACCGCCTCGCCATCGAGACGAAGGTAGGTGTCGCATTGCTCAACGAGGCCGTAAGGTTCGCTCGCAACGAGAAACGCTCCCTCCGCGAAACCGATGTAGCAACCTTGTCCGCTTCCGCGAACACCGAGTAGCAAGCGGTCGGGCTCCGAAGCAACTGCCGAAGCAATTGCGACCGAACCGTGAAATTTTTCGATGGCGGAACGGAATGCGTCGACCGCGCCGGCACCATCTTCCAGACGACGGCTTACCATCGTTGGAATCACTTTTGCGTCTGTGGTTATTTCGTCGGCGCAATGAATCGACTCACTGCGTTTGAGCTCGACGAAGTTATCGACATCACCGTTGAGAGATGCAATTACATACGGACGTTCGACTCCGTCGGACTCCTGCGAGTCGACCGGGTGGGTGTTTGGTTCCGAGACGGTGCCTACGCTTGCCCAGCGTGTGTGCGCCACGATTGCAGCTTGCGCGCCGGTACGAGTAAGAAGTTGGCGCAATAGTTTGTCGCTCTCTATCGACGCGCGAAGGCCGCGCACGTTGTCACCTAGAGCGCCGATTTCGGCCGCAGCTTTGTACGCGAAGACAGCGGTCTCGCCTGAGACTTCTACCGCGTTGTCGGTGAACAACGGGTTGTGTCGCGCCGAGGTGAGCTCACGCAATGTGGATTCGCTCAGACCGTGAGAGTGAACAAGAACCGAAATACCTGCGGAGTCACGTCCTCGAACTTCCAAACGGTCGATCGCAGACAGCGCCATTTGAACCGACGTGTATGCATCGACAGCAGCCGTCGACGACTCTCCGGCAAGCAACGCGATTACTCCGTTGGCGGTGGCCAGCCGATCGCGGCCGACTGCCCACAGCAAGTCGCGCATCTGCACGAGCGACTCGTTGAGCGACTCGAGAGCAACGCTACCGGGAACGTTTCCTGCATCCAGATCGAATTCGACCGAGGCCACCTTTGCTTGGATGGCTGCGAGGTCCGCGTCAATTCGATCCGCTAAACCTGGAGCGTTGACAATTGCTTGCACACCAGGTGCGCCCTTCAGCAACGCGTTGACTTCACTTAGCGACTCGGCAGATCGTCTGAAAGAGGCGACAAGATCGTCTCCTAGCGCGGCGTTCTTGGCGTCGCGCATCAGCCCTTCGAGCTGCACAGCGTCTGGGACGGCGCGCTGCGATGGCTCACGCAGTACGGCGAAAATCCCACACATTTGGTGCCCCCCTATTTCCGTGTAATTGGCTGGGCAAAGGCCTGAAAATCGCCCGACAGTGTTGCTCGATATGGAAAACCGGCTCCGGTGCAGGGTACAACGAGGAGCATCGCAATTGCCTGTTTGACGGATTCCACCATCCCCATTGCCTGCCGGGAAAGAAGCCGCCACATTCGGAGATCGTCCCCACCTAGCGGGACTTTCCGAGATTTCAGCGATGACCTCGGTATAAGGCCAGCTCAGGACTTATATTTTGCCAGTTTAGGTGTATGACCTAACTATCGTTTTGGACGGTAGGTTTCCAAGCCGAACAGCTCGAAGAGCTGCTGT
>JBBSGY010000413.1:0-3095 GCA_038253645.1 Acidimicrobiales bacterium | reverse complement strand
ATGGACTAGGTGAAGCGTTCGTCGAGTCTGTAGCACCGACGCGGTTGACCGTCGACCTTGCAGCGATCGCGAGCAATGTCGTTACGTTCCGCCGTCTGATCGGTTCACGCACAAAGCTGATGGCTGTAGTCAAGGCACGCGCGTATGGGACCAGCTCGGACCGATTTGAATTGTGTTGTCAGTTGGAGACATACGGCGTCGATGCATTCGGCGTGGCCGGTGCTGACGAAGGGATTCGCTTGCGCAACGCGGGAGTGAAAGCGCCGATTGTCGTGCTGCTTGCCGAGCCGGCTGAGTTGGACAAAATATTTCGTTATGGCCTAACTCCGAATGTGTACTCCTCCGAGATGTTGGCGGCAGTCGTAACGCAAACTTCGCCTTTGCGGGTGCACCTCGAAGTTGATACCGGAATGCACCGCGCCGGCTTCCAGCCCACGGAGGCGATCGCCGCATTGGAACGGATCAGTCGCGCCGGGCACATAACTCTGGATGGGTTGATGGCGCACTTTGCTTCAGCAGATGATCCAAATGAAGACGAGTTCACTCGCAAGCAGATGGCTGTGTTCAACGAGGGGGCCAGTCACCTCGATCGATTGAAACTGTTCAACGTGACGCGTCACGCGGCCGCAACGTCTGCCGCGGTGCGTTTCCCTGAGAGTCGCATGGACATGGTGCGGATCGGTCTTGGTTTGTACGGGGTTCCCGTGTCTCACGCAGTAGAAGAGGCAGTCGATCTCGAAGGCGCCATTGCACTTGTGAGTCGCATTGTCGAGGACTACTGGGTTGCTGCCGGCGAGCGTATTGGATATGGCGGAACATTTATCGCGCCTGAGGGGGGCATGCGGATTGGAATCGTCCCGGTCGGTTACGGCGAAGAAGTCTCGAGAAGTTTCGTGAAACACGGCACCGTTATGGTCGGCACCACGCAATGCCCGATTGTCGGTCGTATCTCAATGGACTCGATGGCAGTTGACCTATCCGATGCTTCTGGGACGTCGGGCAGCGAAGTCGTGATCTTTGGCTACCACAACGGCGTTTCGGTTCCTCTGCAAGACGTTGCTGTTGCACTCGACACCGTGCCGTATGAGCTCATGACAACTGTGGGTTCACGCGTTCCGCGGAGTTACACGCACCACTGACATTTACAAAATGAAAGGCGTTTCTTTGAGCAACATCGCAATTCTCATGGGCGGCCCATCGCCGGAACACGACATCAGCATTTTGACCGGGCTTCAGGTCGCTCGTGAGTTGAGCCGAGCCGGGCGGAAAGTAACGGCTGTGTACTGGTCAAAAAGCGGCGATTGGTTCGTTGTTCCGCGGGATAGTGAAGGAAAGGACTTTCTAGAGGGCGTTCCGAAAGACGCTGATGCAGTGCGCCTGATCGCCGATTCTTCGGGTGGTTTCGTGCGAAAGAAGTCCGGCACCTTCGGAAAGTCAACGGCGCTTGTGTTCGACGTTGCTGTGGTTTGTTGTCACGGAGGACCCGGAGAGGTCGGATCGCTCCAGGGAACGCTTGATCTCGCGGGAATTACATACACCGGTCCTGACGCGGCGAGCGCCGCGCTCGCGATGGATAAGTTGGCATTCGGGGGCGTGGTGAGTGCAGCCGGCTTGCCGTCGCTGCCGCGCCGGTTGGTGACTGCGGCGACAAAGACAGTTGATTTCGAAGCGCCGTATATTCTCAAGCCACGATTCGGTGGTTCGTCGATCGGCATCGAGATCGTTGATTCTCTCGATACCGCGAAGGCGTTGCTTTCTTCTTCTCCGCATTTCCGTAGTGGAGTTGTGGCCGAGCCGTATTTGCCGAACAGCTTTGATCTCAACGTCAGCATTCGGCGATACCCGAAGCCGGAGCTCTCGGCGCTTGAAAAACCGGTGCGATCAACAAGCGGATCGTCGATCCTGAATTACACCGACAAGTACGTCGGCGGCGACGGAATGGTCAGTGCACCACGAGAGCTTCCTGCCGACATCCCCAACGAGCTGGCCGATGCGATCCGTGTGGCGGCATTGCAAGTCGGGGATTTGTGCAACGTTCGAGGAGTACAGCGTCTGGACTTTCTTGTTGACGGTGACCAGTTTTGGGTAAACGAGATCAACCCGATACCCGGTTCTCTTGCCAAATACTTGTGGGTCGAGCCGGCAATCTCATTTCTCACTCTCATCGACGACATGATCGAGGAGGCGACGGCGCGACCGTCGCGTATTTGGACGACGTCCGGCGCGGACGGGACGGCGCTGCGATCGGCCGGAAACATTGCGGGAAAGCTGACCTGACAGAGTCTTTTGAGCGGACAAGGTGCATCCGCGGCCGTCAATCAACCTCATATGCCCTTCGTTCGAGTCTGCATCTCGGATATGTCGCGCGTGATCGCTCTCTGATTTGATTCTTCGGTGATGCCCATGGAGGAGTGTGGTGGATTGTGTGGGAAGAGCGAATCTTCCGTGACAATCCCATAATTAGCCCGGTGTAAAACCACGCGTTCCGCCAACGAAGCAACGCCGGTTAGATCGGCGAAGTCTGCCTTCAGTTCACGTTCCAATAGACGCAGAACAGGTGGGTCGACGGCGCTTGTTGCGTTCAATAGTGCGGTCAGGATTATCGGCACTGCGTGCTCTAACATGGTTAGTCGTGGCACCAGGCGAGCCGCGGCGTCGACTTCAGGGGCCAGCTTTGCAAGCTCTCCGATTTCGACGTCCCATATTGCCAGCGAATCGATTGTCTTGAGAAGTTGCGAGTTGATATGCATTGCGGGCACAACAGCAATGTTGAACGTCTTGTCTCTGTTGCGCACGTCGGCTATGAGCATTTGTATTGGCTCGCTCCATTCGATGAGCTGAGCGGCATAGTCGGCTGCGCTGTCGTTTTGCGGCACGGGAAGTGGCTTTAGGACATGAAGCCAGCGCGCGAACATGGAAAGCACAAGGCTTTCGCCCGTCGTGACTGCACGCCGACCTGACGTGGACAGGCTATTCGGAATTTGGGTTCGGATGGTCTCGATCGCGTGGGCCAAGCGGTGTCTCATCACATCGGGAGGCTTCGGTGCTTGCAACCAGTCAGACGGTGGCACGGTCGAGTTTTCGTAATTGGCGAT
>JBBSGY010000412.1:0-3111 GCA_038253645.1 Acidimicrobiales bacterium | reverse complement strand
TTGGGCGCACAAGATTCGCCTTGTGCTCGTTTCAACGGCGATCATGCTCGGCGTAGCGTTCGTGGCGGGTTCGTTTGTCCTGACCAGCACCGTCAGCAAGACATTCGACAACCTCTTTGCGAGCGTTTACAAAGACACCGATATTGTCGTCCGAGGAGCTGTTCCGCCGGGTCCATTTCAAGATGTGCACCCACCTGTTTCAGCTGCTCTGGTTGCGAAAATTGCACAGGTTGACGGCGTAAAAGAAGTCGAAGGTTTCATTCAGGGCACAGCGCAATTAACCGAAAAAAATGGCAAGGTGATGGCCGGCGGAGGCGCGCCGTCTTTTGGTGGCAATTGGAGCGCCGACAAGAAGCTCAATCCGTTCCGCCTTACTTCAGGCACAGCGCCACGAAATGACAACGAGGTTGTTATTGACGCGGCAAGCGCGAAAAAGGGCAAATACGCCGTTGGTAACGAGCTGACAATACTAAGTGCGCAAGCTCCTGCGAAATACACGATCTCGGGTATCGCGAAGTTCGGCGATGTAGACAGTCCAGGCGGCGCCTCGTACGCGTTGTTCACAGAGCGACGCGCACACGAAGTGTTCAACCTCGAAGGTCTTTACACTGAGATACCTGCTGTCGCAGTGGGGAACGTTTCACAACAGCAACTGCGCGACCGTGTTGCTGCGGCGCTCGGTAATGACAACGTCGATGTGGCAACTGGTGCGGCTGTAGCGAAAGAAAAACAAGACTCTGTGAAGTCGGGTCTTTCGTTCTTCACCACGATCCTGCTTGTTTTCGCAGGCATTTCACTGTTCGTCGGAGCGTTCGTCATCAACAACGTGTTTGCTGTTCTTGTCGCGCAACGAACAAAAGAGCTCGCTTTGCTGCGCGCGATCGGTGCAAGGGGGCGCCAAGTGCTCAACGCTGTACTCGTCGAGGCGTTCGTTGTCGGCGTCATTGCGTCTGTACTCGGCCTCGGCCTCGGCGTGCTCCTTGCTTTCGGCGTGCTGAAACTCCTGAGCGCGCTCGGCGTCGAACTGCCAACAGGCTCATTGGTGATCCAGTCCAATGCGATCATCGCGTCGCTGTTATGTGGAGTCGTTGTGACGCTCGTGTCGTCATACTTCCCGGCGCGCCGAGCGGCTCGCGTGCCCCCGCTTGCCGCGATGCGTTCTGTCGCTGTCGACAAAACGCGGCCGACGTTGAAGAGGTTGATTTTCGGTCTCGTAATGCTCATCGCAGGTGGTGGCCTCATCGCACTCGGCCTGCTTTCGAATATGAAGAAGGCTTACATCCCGGTCGGTACAGGCGCCGGTATTACATTCATCGCGATCAACGTGCTCGCGCCGGCTTTCAGCAGTCCGGTTACTCGCCTGCTAGGTGTGCCGTTCGCGAAGACAGCCGGCATTTCCGGTGTTCTCGCTCGTGAGAACGCGGCACGCAATCCGCGACGCACGTCGGCAACAGCATCAGCGTTGATGATTGGTGTTGCTCTCGTAACGATGTTCACGGTCGTGTTCTCGTCCGCAAAGACATCGATCACCTCGTCGATCGACAAGTCATTCGCCGGCGACTTCGTCGTGCAGGGTCCTCACTTTGGCGGCGGTCTTGCTTACGACCTCGAGCAACGCATCAAGTCAGATCCGCAAGTACAAGCGATTTCGCCACAGCGCAATGCACCGATTGTGTTCAACAACGCGCAGCAATACGCGTCTGCCATTGACCCGATGGTGTTCGACAAGATTTTCGACAACAAGGTACAAGCCGGAGACTTGAAGAAGCTTGACGCGAAAAGCGTTGCACTTTCGAAGAAGTTCGCCGATGACCACAAACTTGCGGTTGGTCAAACGGTCGATGTTCGATTCGCTACAGGTACGCCACAACAGTTCCATGTCGCGGCGACATTCAAGGACACGGGACCGCTTTCCGACGTTGTGGTGAGTACCGCTGCGTACGATGCGAATACTGACGAACGATTCGATTCGAGCATCTTCGTGAAGCTGAAAAACGGCGTATCCGTTGATCAAGCTCGCCCGGGCCTGAAGAGCATCCTCGCGGCTTATCCCAACGCGGATCTGCAAGACAGCGAAGGACTCAAGAAGAGCATCACCTCGCAGATCGACATCGCACTGCACGTTCTCTATGGGTTACTCGCACTTGCTGTTGTGATCGCGTTGCTGGGCATTGCGACAACGCTGGCGCTATCCGTCTTCGAGCGAACGCACGAAATCGGTCTGCTTCGCGCCGTTGGCATGTCACGCCGTCAGCTTCGGGCGGCCATTCGCCTGGAGTCGATTGTCATAGCGGTCTTTGGCGCTGGGCTCGGCCTCATTGTCGGGATCGGCTTTGCCCTTGCCCTCGTCTCGTCGCTTTCTGACGAAGGCTTCGAGAAGCTGGCCCTGCCGTGGATAACTTTTGCAATCATCGTCGTCATCGCTGCCGGCGCAGGTTTATTGGCCGCGATTTGGCCGGCCCGCAGGGCAGCCAGGCAAAACGTGCTCACCGCAATCGCCACGACATAGTTCGCCCACGGCCCGCGTTTTGAGAAGGCTGGGCGTCGCCACACGACCGTGAATCTTCAACTAATGAAGTGGCGGCAGAATCCCGAATCGTAGGTTCGCTATGCTCGCTGGCCTGCGGGGTCTTGTTGTGAATGCCGGTAGGCACGAGCAGCGAACGATCGTGCTGCCCTCTTAGCTCAGTGGTAGAGCACCTCCATGGTAAGGAGGGGGTCGTGAGTTCAATCCTCACAGAGGGCTCAGATTTCCGGCTCGCTGCGTTCTCGTCGCCTCATGGGCCGTCGCCCACGTCGCCTCCTGCGGCCTTGCGAGCCGAAAATCTTCAAGTTCAACCGCACCTCGTAGCGCCTTCCGAGCGAAAAGCCAGAGAACACGCCTCCTGCGGCCTTGCGAGCCGAAAATCTTGTCGGCCAACCGCACCTCGTAGCGCCTTCCGAGCGAAAAGCCAGAGAACAAGCAGCACTCTGTGAAGATTCAGTCGTGGCTCAGGTGGACCCTTGCAGCCTCGAGTTTGACTGCGGCTTCGGCGTCCTGCATTAGACGCAGAAATTCGGCTCGATCGATCTCCACTCGCGCTTCTGGTTTGCGTCGAGACCGTTCTTCGA
>JBBSGY010000411.1:0-3111 GCA_038253645.1 Acidimicrobiales bacterium | reverse complement strand
CGTTTGGCCCGAAGCGGCGACTCAACTGTTGCGACTTCGTGTCAGCGGCCGTTGCGCGTCGAGTTGATAGTTGGTTCATTCCGTTTGACCTCCACAAGAGATACGTGGGGTTGGCCCTCTAAACGGGATGAGAAATCCGAAAAACTTTTGAACTACTACGACAAGCGATTGACCAAGCACGGAGTGTGGCGTGTGCAGACGTTCGTCAAGATCGCCGTTCAGACCTGCGTCTAACTACTCGCACGCATAGCAGTGACATCAACGCCGCTCGTGACTGCAACTGTTCAAAGACGACGAAACGGCCATTTGATTGCACAGACAGGTGTCAAGACCGACGCCGGATCCTGCCTTCGCAATTCTGCGAAAGGCCGATCTGTGGAACGAACATTCATCAATGACCTGAACGACGAGTGGCGCTTGATTGTGCAGGCTCGATCATCGCAACGCCGCATGCGCGGCTGGGCCGAGGAGCTCTACGCCGGGTTCCGGGACTTGGGTCAGTTCATGCAGGAGTTGTCGCAGTCTGAAAGTGCCGATCACAGAGACGATTTACTTCGGCCGCTTGTAAGGCGTGCCAGCCATGACGAGCTAGCGGCTCGGGTTGCATTGCAAGCAATGTTGCCCAGTGTCCAGGCAATGGCGGCCACGTTTCGTCATCGGGACACTCCAAAGGAGGTTGCCGTGTCGGTCGTGGCAGCGATGTCCGAGACGATTGCCACCTATCCACTCGATCGCCGACCGACCCGCATTGCGGCAAACCTGACTTTCGATACCAAGAGCCGTCTCCTGAGAGAGGGCCTTAGTTCGGAGCGCCGAGAGCAAGTGTTCGGGGTTATGGAGTCGCTCGAAGAGCTCGGCTGGAAATCAGCGGCTGCTTCGAAGCCCACAAGTGACCCGGCGACCGAAGTGGTGAACATCGTGAGCGGCGCGGTTCGGAGCGGTCGCTTGGATCGAGGAGAAGGCAAGCTCTTGATCGAACACCGGGTCTTGGATGTGCCTCTGGACCAGATGCCGGAACTGGCCGGCCTCCGGCCGGACACGCAACGCCGCTACCGACTCCGTGCGGAGAAGAAGCTGCAGGCCGCAGCGCAAGTGAGGGGCTTGGAGGTGTAGGGCCCTTGCCTGGCAGTCGCCGGATGCGTGGTGTCAAACAGCAAGGGCGTTTAGGGCTAGGAAACTTGGGAAACTTGGGGATCAGAATCGACAAAATGTTGTCAGGCAGCGATCCCGAGGTGCTCGAACAGACTTTGCATGTCGAGACGAAGTTTTTCGTAGTCACGGTCGACGGCGGTCAGATGTCTGGGTGGACGGCCCTGTCGTGGTGAACGAACGCCGGCAAGAATCGGCTTGATCACCCGGTCGCGCAATGCCAACAGCGCGGTGATTGACCGAGCTGCATCAAGGGGAACCTGGTAGCGGTGTGACTTGTCGATCTTCATGACGAGGTTCTTTGCCCGCAGCTTCTTGAGGTCGTAGGCACCCTGGCGGATCGAGTACTCACTGTCGGTCTTGCCGGTCATCGACTGCACTCTTGCCGTGAAGTCTGCAACGGTGAATCCATCTGGTGACGGTGCTAATGCAACCGCAGCACCCAAAGCTTCGCGTAGGCGTTCTTTGTTGATGTCGATTCCGCCAACTCGCGTCTTGCCGACATGTGCAGCAACAGGTAGCTGATCCAGCGTGTCGTCGGGAATGAACGAAGCATCAATGCAGTCACAGGCGTCCAAGAACCGTTCCAACATTTCCTTTAGCCGCACGACGATCTCCGGGAATCGTTCGATCACGCGTCCGCATCGAAGGTCAGCGGTGTTGTGGCAAATAGCTTCGAAGCGCAGCACGTGTTCGCCTTTGGTATAGGCCTTGAGCGTCAAGTTGCCGAAATGCACCTTGAAGATCGTCAGGTCATACGCAGGTCTCTCGATCACGGCCGCTAGACGCGGTGAGCTGGATTTGGTCTTTCGCCGGCGGGGTCGGGCTTTGGTGCCAAAGATCGTCTTGAGCCGTTCGACGTCGAGTGCACCTCGTGTTCGTTCTGTAATGGCACCAAAGACGTTGTCCATTTGTTCACCTACCGTAAAGAGCAGGTTGCGGCTGTATTCGATCTGGTAGATCGAATAGGAGTAGACGAAGTGCGATTGCTCGCGTTCAGTGGAATCAAGAGCAAAGCACAGCGCCGAGGTAACGACGCCTGCCCCGTCGACGCCGAATGCATCTCGAGCAGCTGTGAGACTTTTTTTTGGACCTCGATCACGACATTGGCCCGGTCGAGCTCGGCCTGCAACTTTGCGTTCTGATCAAGCAAACGACGCAATTCCTTGTCACTCACTGCCAGCGACTTGCGGCCAGGCGGGCGCCTTGGCCACAGCAGTGCCATTGATCAGCTCGTTACGCCACATGCTGATGGCAGAGTCGAACAAGCCGTTGCGACGCAGATAGGCACCTTTGGAGCCATCATTGGGCAATGAGTCGTAGTGCTCGACGATCGACTTACGGATTGCGAGCGGGAACTTCCGCTTCTTTCCCGGCACGACAACCGGCACTTCTGGCTCGATATTTTCGGAGGGGTTCTCCATGACGTTTCCTTCCCTTGCCCCGATTTCCTAGTTCCATTTTCCGGTTCATCGTGTCCAAGGAAAGGTTGACACAGGGGGGCCGATGATAACGGCGAAGGATCAGGCAGCTTCACGCGTTGCGTGTGTCCCTGACATGACGGATTCGATCCGCAAATAGGCGACGGATAGCACTACAAGCGACTGGGTCTTCAACGAACCCAGCGCAGTTCACTGGACGATCACACCACGATCGGTGTAGAAAGCCTAAAAGTCTATTTGAGAAACATTGGCTTCATGAATTTCGGTACCACAGTACACAATCATCTTTGATTGTTTTCCCTCGTTATCAGCCCAATCAGGAGATTTTATGTCATACACAATCGATATAGCAGACGAACAAGAGCAGCAGTCTCAGACTATTCTTGCTAAAAAATCCAAGCGGATTGACCACATTGCAATTGCCGTACTCGATCTAGAGGCGGCTGTCGAGACTTTTCGTTCGGTCTACGGTTTTCAGTGTGTCGAGCGTCGTTCGGTGCAAGGCAAATTCAGCGGAATG
>JBBSGY010000410.1:0-3112 GCA_038253645.1 Acidimicrobiales bacterium | reverse complement strand
TGCCGAATCGGTGTGAGCCAACTGTGCAACACGATTGGCTACGAATCGATGGACCAAGCTCGCGATGTCATGCGGCTCGATTATTTCCGCGAACGCTTCTTTCGCACCAAGCGCGCCGTCAGACGGACAGCGCCTTCGAATATTGATCCTCAAGTGTCCTGTGTATCTCGTCATGCAAATCGTCCCGAAGAACTGAACGCGCATTGTCGACGTCCGTCTTGGGTAGTTGAACTTCTTCTGTCTTGGCCACTGTCACGAAGTCCGCAACGCCGGCGCTGACCATGGCCGCAAGTCCAGGGAAACCGGCGTCGAAGGGTTGCTACTCAACGTGTCCACAACGAGATCGGTTTCCCCAACCGCCTTTGCCAGATCGTCGCCACGCGTGAAGAAGTGAACGTAAAAACGTGACGTCGCCAAGGGCATTCAGGCGGTCGTACTGTTCCTTGGTCAGCTCTTGATCGTTTGTGACAACAATGTTTTTCACAACACGAAAGTACTCAACCGACGTCTCGTTGAACTACGCGAAGGCTCCCCCACATCCGAATGGGATCGCGATATGGATGCGAGGCTATTGTGCACGACGATGCAAGGAGAAGTTGAATGAAACACGCTGTCTCGACGTCCGACGCGCCCTCAGCGCCGCACTTATTGTCACAAGCGATCGTTAGCAACGGCTTCGTCTTCTTGGCAGGTCAAGTTCATGTCCTGCCGGACAACACGCTGGTTGGCGGGGGCACAGAAGAAAAGCTGCGCCAGATCATGCAGAACATCGCTGCCGTTTTGAAGGTCGCCGACGCAACCTTGGACGACATTGTGAAGGCAACTATTTACGTTACGGATATCGCGCTCTTGCCGGAGATCAACAAGGTTTATCCAACGTACTTCTCCGAACCCTTGCCGGCACGCGAGGGCATATGTGTGAAACAACTTCCGCTCGGAGCGAGTATCGAGATCAGTGTCATCGCCGCACTGCGGTAATGGCTCATTGACGTGATGAATGTTGCGTCATGGCAAATAATTGCCGCGGACAAAACAGTTCCTGCACGATGCTAGATGGGTTCAAGCTTTGTGGCACGTTGCTCGCGATGGCCGCAGGTGTAGTGATCGTGCGACGCTTCCGACGACCCGACTCCGGCACAGGAGTTGCATTCGTTGTCGGCGCAACGCTTTTTATGCCGGAGTCATCGTTCTCTCCCGACATCTGCTGCAAATCAAACGAACGTCGTGAGTTTTACTTTCTTTGCCACCTTTCTGCCTGCATTGGTCCCCAACTTCTTACTTATGTCACGCGCTCGCGTACGCATAGCACTTCTCTACAGGCAAGACCGTTGGCGAGTGGTTCTTCTGTGCACTTTGAGTTGCGCAGCAAACCTTGCCTTGAGCAAGGCGTTGGCTCTACGTGATGCAAGTAGCGTGCTCGTCGTCACCGACAGAGGCGTTTCTCGTTCTCATCTTGGTCGGGGAACACATGATTCTTCGCGAAAAAGACTACTTACGCGTAAAGCTCATCAGCGTTCCACTCGCCATTGCAGGTGCAATATTGATGCAAGTAGGTCACTGATGAAACCTCGCCGTGAAGCAGCTCAGCGGCTAGTGCGAACCGATCGTGACGCGGTGCACGATTCCGTCGTTCAATTGCACACCTGCCCTCCAATTGAAATTCTTCTGACCGTTGGAGGCATCCAGTTGTAGATTCAAGACGAAGATGCGCGCCCCGTTAAGCTCCGATTCATGAGTCGTCTGAAGGGCATACGGTTCCAAACGCTCACAGGTGAAGAGACTGAGCATGACTCGGACTTAGAAGGCCTGCCCGAGGAGCCGCTTGGGTTGCTGTGCGACTGGTTGTTGAGAGCTCGTGAGCGCGGTGTACGTGAACCGGGGTCATTCACGCTTGCGACGGCGAACGCAGACGGCCGTGTCTCGTCGCGAACGGTGCTGATGCTCGATTGCAATGAGGACGGTCCGATTTTTGGCACGCACCTGGCAAGTCGAAAGACTTCTGATCTGGACAAGAACGCTCACGCTGCCGCGACGTTTTACTGGCGCGAAACAATGCAACAGATCAACGTTGCGGGAACTGTCCGGCAACTGGATGATGCGCAATCTGACCGTTGGTTCGTCAGTCGTTCGAAATCGGCAAAAGCAGTCGCGTACATTTCGACACCTGGCGCCCCGCTCGTGGATGAGTCAAGTGCAGTACAGCCGCCATGAGGATGGGTGGCGCCATGAGCGTCTGCAGCCGTAGCCGCCAACCGTTTGTCAGACATTTATGCCCGGGGGACTGTGCCTATGTTCTACCGGCGGGACAATGAATGTTGTGGCGCGCTCGGCTGTTGCGCCGAACTCCATAGGTCGATGTCGTCCGCAGCGTTGGTAGTGGTGCGTTGAACAGCGGCATGCACCTTTCCAGACAGCGCAATACCGGCGATCGCGAGCCCGGGTACGAGAGCGTAAGCGGCGCGCAGTCCAACTGTGTCGGCCAGCCACGCTAGCGCAAGCGGTCCGACGAGCAATGCGAGCGAAGTAACTCGCCAAGTGTATGCCGACGCGAGGTTGGTCTCCGCCGAAGTCTTCGCAAATGTCATCGCGAGCGCATATGCCAAAGGAAAGATGTTCGCGACACCCAGACCGGCCACAAAGATGCCAAAGAAGCTCAACCAGATGGAGGCACCAATCCAGTACAAGGTGAATCCGGCGAGCACTACGACAAGTGAACAGACCACGATTGCATGACTCGTGAATTTCGAAAGGAGCACACTTCCCGATGCGCGACCGACCAGCAAACCGGCGTAAAGCACGCTGACCGCCGCCGTCGCGGCGGTGGTGCCCGAGTGGAGAACTGTGCGGAAGAAATCCACCGCCCAGACCGAAAATCCCCATTCGATCGCTACTCCAATGAAGACAAACGCCAGCGCGCCCCAGATCGCGCGATGCAGAACGGGCTTCACATCAGGATCCGTTGCGGAAACGAGCTTTTCGCTCGGCATACTGGTCCGCAGTACTGCGACAATGACAACGAGGATCGCGCCGGCGACCAAGATTGCTCCCCGCCAACCGAGCGCGGTGCCGCTAAGCATTGCGAAAGCGAACGGCGATGTCATCATGCCAAGGC
>JBBSGY010000409.1:0-3121 GCA_038253645.1 Acidimicrobiales bacterium | reverse complement strand
CTCAAGCTGTTCGACCAATCTGCCGATTTGGCAGAACTGTGATCTTTCCGCCTACCCTGAGAAGAAAGTTGAAGCAGCTTCGCTCTGAAAGAGTTCGCCGCAGCGAACGGGGAGCGGTGCTCGTTTTCAGTGGACTTTTTCTCACCCTCGCCATCACTGCCGGAGCTTTGGTCGTCGACCTCGGAAATGCACGACAGATCACGCGCCAGTCACAAGCCGCCGCCGACGCGGCCGTACTCGCGGGCGCACAGCGAATTCTTGTCGATCCACTCGATTGGTCTGAAGTGGTTCTGAAGGTCAAGACCTACGCCGAGTACAACTTCGACATCACCGCGGCGTCGTGGCTCGGGTGTCGTGATCCCGACGCAATAACGCAACTCGGCAGCAGCGTTTACTACCCCGACTACCTGGCGCACGACAACCAATGTATTTCTACCGACGACTACACGAATCCGACGACATTGCGAGTGAAGATTCCAACCGTTTCTGTCTCGACCGCATTTGCGGGAATCATGGGACAAAATACGTTGCCCATAACGCGAGTCGCCAGCGCGAAGATCACGACCGGCAAACAAACGAAGTGTGTTATCTGTTTGCTCGCCGATACCGGAACCGCGTTTGATATGGGTGGATCGGGGTCCGTGTTCAAGGTCACCTACGTCGGGTCGAGCACAGCCGATTCGAGCATCAAAGTGAACTCGTCGTCCGGCGCATCACTTTCGCTGAAAGGCGCCGGCGTCAACGTACTTGCTGCGGATGTCGAATTAGTCGGTGGTTACAGCACATCGGGCGCGGGTGCGGCGGTCATTCCGACACCAACCACCGGTAGCAGCAAAGTCTCCGACCCACTTGTACTACTGCCAGTTCCATCATTGCCCGCAGTACCCGTCCCGGGTAGCAACACCTGCACGGGAGGATCCGGCAGCTTCACCTACGGAGTCAATGGCGCGAGCGTCTCGAGTTCAGGGTCGAGTACTTGCACGATAGTTCCCGGCCTCTATACCGACATCGACATGAGCGGTTCGAACGCAACCCTCATATTCACGCCGGGCATCTACGTCATCAAAGGGCGCGTCGACATGTCTGGTTCGTCGACCAAAATCATCGGCAACCAAGCACTGCTCTACTTTGCATGCTCCGGCTTTCCGACTGCTTGCTCCAAGGGTCAAAACGGCGCAAGCCTGAGCATGTCGGGATCCGGCAGCGACATCGACATCACGCCGCCGACAAGCGGCCCCTACCAAGGCTTGAGCATCTTCTACGACCGCAACAACGACTCCGGCTTGAGCCTCAACGGAGCGGGATCCGGTGGATTTACCGGCACCATCTACGCAAAGTCTGCAGCGATGAGCATCCAAGGCGCATCAACTTCCACGGCGACACAACTCAATTCGATGATTGTCGTGAACAGCCTGAAGATCCAGGGCGCAAATTCACAATTCAAAATCGCATACGACAAGACGCAGAACGCACCTGTCGCGAGTAGCGTGAACCTCTCTGGCTAAGCTTGCATTTAAACCTCAGCCGAGGATTGTTATTTAATCGACCGTCTCAGCGATAATCAGCCCATCGACTTTTTCGGCACGAATAGCAAAGTCGAACTTATTCACTTCGCATGCAACAGATACGTCATCAGGGTGCGCCTTGGTTCCGTCCATAGAGAGGTCGACTGCGGCTGGTGAATTACGTACCCGTTGTACGTATGGATCGAATGAAGGGCTCTGGGTTCGCAATAGCTCAATCAGCTCAGCCCCTGCCACATCTTCATCGGCTAAAGATCCATCTGGTGCAGTCCCAGTGATTACATAGGACACCTCATCACACGATCTCAATTGTCTCGCTGTTGCCGACGCACATACCAGACTCGCGCAATAGACGGTACTGGCGTTAATCGCATTAACCACACCTTGGGTGCCACTCGTGGTTCTCTGCACAAGAGTTCTTCCCTCAACCTCGGCGTTAGCAAGCTCCGCCGGCGAGTTCGAGAAGTCGAAGCCGGCTATTTTGCGACCACCGTCTTTTCCCATCAGCAGCCAGCTGTTATTACCTGCGCCAAGCTTTCGCGCTTCAACAATGGAAAAGACCATGACCCTCTCTGGCAGATAGACAATTGCCGCGCTCCGACAGCAAAGGCGAATGCGCGGTAGTGAATGCCCTAAGCACATCAACAACAACCGCTACGTCGTTTGCTTGTGGAGCTTCCTCAATTGAAAGGAGCCGCATGCTCCGTACTTCCTTTGTCGACAGCATTTGAAGCTTACGCAATTACTGACGTGGGCAACGCTCCTCTGCAACCGACCACGGTAGGTCTGTCAAACAGATAAGCCACCCACCGCGACGCGAACGCGGGCCCACTTGAGATCAGCCATCGAGAAGTGTACTGACCTTCACCAACTCGAATCCGCGCTCGCGCAATCCTTTCACGATTGCCGGCACGGCCTCGGCCGTCTTCGGAGCAGTGTTGCCGCCTGTTATGTGCATCACGATGATGGAACCATTGTTTGCCTTCTTCAATGTGTTGTCGATGATTGCGTTTGCATTTGTACCGAATGCGTCACCACTTGCCACATCGCCACCGATCACCGCCACGCCCGCCGATTGGACAATCTCCAGCGCGGTCGGGCTCCAACACAATCCAGGAAACCGAAAGTAGGCGGTGGGCTGATTCGTATAGCGCTTCAACAGCGATTCTGATCGCATCACGTCATCCTTCATTTCAGCAGTGGGTAGGGACCCGAGTCCATAACACTTCGCTGTAAATGCGCGATGTGCGTACGAATGACTACCGAGTTCGAATAAGTCGTTCGAGGCGAGTCGTCTTGTCTCGTCCGGATAGCGCTCGATCCATTTGCCCGCGAGAAAAAACGTGGCGGGAACTTTCATGTCAATCAATTCATCGACAACGCGAGAGTTGTCGAACGACGTCACCTTGTGTTCATCGAGCTCGCGAAGCATTGCATCGGTCATATTCGAGTCGAATGTGATGGCAACGCGGCGTTTTGATCTGTCGCCATGATCGATTGGGGGGCGCGACGAAGCGGGCGGAACGGACGTAGATGTGTCGACCGGTGCCGGCAGCGACTTATGACCCGGCCCCGCAGCGCAACCCGTGAATGCGATG
>JBBSGY010000408.1:0-3130 GCA_038253645.1 Acidimicrobiales bacterium | reverse complement strand
CGTCATGCAGCGCCAGGAGCACCGCGCGCTCGACAGCCGTGCGAACGACGTCAATGGAATTCTTGGAACCGTCTTCGGTCAAGTACAGGTTTCGATGTCCTCAATCGGCACTGTCGTAGCAGTCACAAATGCAGATACGGCAACTTTCAAGAAATACGCGGCGCCGCTCGTCGCCCCCGAAGGCTTCGCGCTTGCCGGCCTTGCTCGCGATGAGGGCAACGGACGCTTCACCACGATTTCCACAGTGGGCTCGGGTGTGTCCGAGAACGCATTGAATGGTCCGCCGTCACAAGCACTGGCAAGAGCCTCGAAGGCCGTCAGGTCGGCAAATGGACTAAAACTCGGGACGTCCGGCGCGTTCCAGCGCGGAAGCGAGCGACGCATCGGTTTCGCTTATCGCGTAGACGCCGCGCCCCAGCTCCTTGTCTACTTCGAAAGCATCATCAAGCCGTTCGATCCAAAGAACACCGGGAATGCAAAGGTTTTTGAAGATGTAAAGATCGCGCTCTACTCGGCCTCCGACGCCAACCCCGACAGCCTCGTCTTTGCAACGGCAACTCGATTGCCGCTTCGTCACGATGTGTTGCACAAGACACTCGCCATCGGATCTGAAGAGTACGTATTAGCAGTCGAAGAGCGTCGTCCGTTGGCGGGCTCTCTTGCGAGTGCACTTCCCTTGGTACTGCTAGGCAGCGGCATGTTGCTTGCATTGCTCATCACCGCAGTTGTAGAGATACTCGCGCGCCGGCACGACTACGCTCTTGGCCTGGTCGACGAGCAGACACGTGAACTGCAAACTGCACGCGATTCGGCAATGGAAGCATCGCGGCTCAAGTCTGAGTTCGTGGCAAACATGAGCCATGAAATTCGCACGCCGATGAACGGCGTGATCGGAATGACCGATCTCATGTTGCGTACCGAACTCACCGCTGAACAGCGAGAATACGCGAATACGGTTAGGACGTCATCTGATGCATTGTTGAACGTGATCAACGACATCTTGGACTTTTCTAAGATCGAGGCAGGCAAGCTCGTCCTCGACGATTCGGTTTTCAATCTACGCAGCCTCATCGACGAAGTCGCAGCACTGCTTTCGAGCAGCGCAAATACGCGAGACGTCGAAATCATTGTCGACATCAACGGTGGCCTTCCCTCGACTGCACGCGGCGACGCGGGCCGGTTGCGTCAAGTGCTGCTGAACCTCATGGGCAACGCCGTCAAGTTCACTGAACGCGGTGAAGTTGTTGTGCGCGGAGTACAAGTCGTAGCGCCCGAAGACGGCGCGTTCATGGCTCGATTTGAAATCACCGACACCGGTCCCGGTATCTCTACAGAGCAACAGAGTTTGCTCTTCGAGAGCTTCTATCCAGGCGATATGTCACCGACGCGCCGCCATGGGGGCACGGGTCTTGGACTTGCCATTTCTCAGCGGCTTGTCAAATTGATGGGCGGATCGATCGGTCTCGAAAGTGAAGTGGGCGTAGGGAGTACCTTTTGGTTCACGGTTCAACTTCACACCGCTTCGCAACAGCCGGCAGCATCGCGCGCAGGCGCAGCGGCAATGCGTGGATTGAACGTTTTGATTGTCGATGACAACAGAAACAATCGCCGCATTCTCGAACGGATGACAGAATCTTGGGGCATGGTGCCGGTGTCTGTAGCAGGTGCAACCGAAGCGATGGCGGCGCTCGAGGACCGTGCGGTCAATGGCAATCAGTTCCAGGTTGCATTGCTGGATTACCAGATGCCTGGCACCAACGGTGCCGATCTAGCGCGGGCGATGGCAGCTGACGGGCGATACGGGAATATTTGCCGTGCACTCCTGACGTCCAGCTTGGAGCGCGGTGGTCTTCTCAAAGGTGAGGTGCAGTGCCATCTCACAAAGCCAATCCGTCAATCAGCATTGTTCGATTGCATTGCAAGCATGATCGGCGACGCGAATCCGGCCGTTCAGCCGGCCGCCGATGCTCGAGGGATTACCAGTCATGAAACGGCGCGCATCTTGATTGTGGAAGACAATGCGGTGAACCAATCCGTCGCTTCACGAATCTTGGACTCGATCGGCTATCAGTACGATCTCGCCGGGAATGGAGTTGAAGCGCTCGATGCGCTTGACCGCCGTAGTTACGCAGCTGTTCTCATGGACTGCCAGATGCCCGAACTCGACGGTTATGAAGCAACGCGTGAACTTCGCCGCAAGGAAAATGGTACTTGCCATACGCCGATAATCGCAATGACGGCCAGCGCGATGGAAGGTGACGCCGAGCGCTGTGTCGCTGCGGGCATGGATGACTACTTGGCCAAGCCGGTGCGCGTTGAAGAGCTCGAGCGGCTGTTGCACAAATGGGTCAACAATGACGCGGTCGACGTCCAGAAGCCCGCGACGGCGGAGCTGAGCGATGTTCTCGATCTGCGTCGCCTCGAGAGCGTTCGCTCGATTTCGGTCGCGATGCCTTCGGCGTTCAACGACATAATCAATCTGTTTATCGAGGACACGTCGGCCAAAATCAAAATTCTCGATGACGCCATTGGGCGAAGTGACATGAAACAAATCGAGAGCCTTGCTCATTCGATGAAGGGGAGCGCGTCGAGTATCGGTGCGCAGCGCGTTGCGTTGTGTTGTTCGAAAATGACAGAAGCGGTCCGTGCGGACACGTTGACGCAGCAACAAGCCCGCGAGTTCTACTCATCCATAATCGACGAGTTCAACCTCGCAACCGACGCCCTGAACGTGCAACTCGCGACCAGCTAACCCTCCCCCACCACGGTCAGAACTGTGTGTAGAAGTTCCCCGGGAAGGGCGCGATCTACACACAGTTCCGGAAACGTGGGGGGTGGGGCGCTGATCCAGGTCTACTTTTCGTTGTGAATCGGTGACGGCTGAACGCGGAGGAGCTTGGCGGCGCCGTTCGGTAGGTACCAGTTCCATTTGCCGAACAGTGAAACGAGGGCGGGAACCAGAAGCATCCGGATGATCGTCGCGTCGAGCAGGATGCCGAAACCCAGACCCGTTGCAAGCATTTTGGTGTCCGTTTGCGGGCCTGTGGACAGCGCAAAGAAGGCCAAAAACAGGATCATTGCCGCCGACGTGACGAGACGGCCCGTGCGGCCCATTCCGACGATCACAGCT
>JBBSGY010000407.1:0-3154 GCA_038253645.1 Acidimicrobiales bacterium | reverse complement strand
TGCAAAGGTCGCCGGCAAGACCGTGAGCCGACGACTTCCTGATGACGAGGCAGACCTCTATCGCGAATGGATCGCCAACCGACGTCGCATTGATGACGTGCTGACGGAGATGAAAGCTGTTTCTGCCAAAGCAGCAGAGATCCAGCTCAGAGAGCTGCGCCAGAAATAGCGTTGTGATCTTGCTCTACGTCAAATTGCGGAGATATCGGTGCGGAGATGTGCGGAAAGCGGGATCGACCGTCGCTCGGTCCGCTGCACGAAATGTCGCCAGCACTTCACCCGTCTCGGGACTTTTTGATTCAATGTCCATCAGCCCATTCTGCCTGTTTTCAAAGGGAGCCGAAAACCTCGGGAAGAGGTAGAACGCGTTTCACAATTGGTCGAGGTCGGGGACGCACGTCGGTATGCACTGGCGCGTTGACGCTGCGCCGCGGTATGCAGCATCGAGAATCGAAGCGTTCACCAAACCATTTGAGGCGCTCGATATGGGCTCGGCTTCGGTCATGACGACGTCAATAAAGTGTTGAAATTGTGCGTCGAACACCGTCGGAGGCATGTGTTCATGACTCTCGAGGCCTTCGCCGTCGGGTGATAATTCTCCACGACGTCCGCCGGCGCTCGTTGTCGTGATGCGCGGTGGGAATAGCTGACCGAAGCCGGCCGTCCCGTACACATGTATGCCGCCGAGCGGACTATCGACATGTGGTTGAGACCACCCACATTCGATTGTCGCGTACGCGCCGTTGTCCCAACTCACCACCATCGAAGCTGTGTCGTCCACGGCGATGTTGCCGTAGTGCGTGCCGACTCTTGCAAACACTTCGAGTGGTAGCGGATCGCCAAGGATATAGCGCGTCGTGTCTATTGCGTGCACACCAAGATCAAGGAGCGCTCCGCCACCGGCTAGCAGCGGGTCGACAAACCATCCGTCGGGCCTCCAATCGAGATGACTCGAAAACGCTTTGATTCGTATGACGTCTCCGAGAGCGCCGCTCTGCACGTCGGACCAGGAAATCGCATCGATCACACGGGACAGAAGACTTGCTCGATCCGGCGTTCGGGAACGCGATTCTGATTTGGCCCCATTAGGAGGGTTGCTCAACTACTCAACGCAACGCCTTGGTATTTCGTATCTGTCGTTGCCGGAGGCGGTGTCGTCGAGCGACGTGTAGTGGTCGCCACGATTGGAACGCCCGAAAACCAAGGGCCTCATCTCTGAGCAAGTCGTTGCTGCGATGAAAGCCGATACGGTGCTCGTCAGTATCGCTCGTGCAGAAGTGGTCGATGTTGATGCACCACGCAACGGGCTTCGTTCGGGGGAACATCGGTGTTGCCGCCTTCGGTCCCATCTATGCCCGACACGGAGGTAGCGACTTATTGCTCGATGAGTCTGACCAGTCGAGACTCATCGAAACGCCGCACATTGCCGGCCTGACCGTTGACGCTCGAGAGGCAAATGGGGCAGAAGGCGGCTCAGTCGAGCATCAACGTGCTCGAAACAGGCGGCGATGAATGCGCAGTCAATCGGAGTTAGCCGACGAAGCTCATCTGTAGAGCAATCAGTCAACTTGCGAGGGCGACTGCTCCGTGCGATACCTCGACGTGAAACTCCAAGCCGGTCGTCGCAGAGAGTTTCGCGAGCGTCGCCAGCGACGGTGGTTGCTCACCGATTTCAAGGCGTGCAATGGCAGGTTGTTTGAGTCCGACGATGCGAGCAAGCTCGGTCTGCGTCAGTCCATTGTCGGTGCGGTACTTCACGATACGGATGGCGACTTCCTGAGCGAAGGCGGTTTTGTCCCAGGCTTCACGAAACTCTGCATCCTGACGGTGTCCTTCGATTACCTCATCTAGGGGTGTCATGTCTGAGAGCTTCACGATTCCTCCTTCTCAACTTCGTTGATTCGTTCTTCTGCTGCGCGTACTGCCTTGTTGAACTTCCGTGTATCGACTTGCGCTTCCGCACCGACTGCACCGACCAGAAACACGTCACCGATTCGTCGGTAGAACGCGGACTACTACCGGCACGAGGACGCAACTCACGAACGGCGTCTGCTGCTTGCACTGCACTTGAATACGGATAACCGAGTTCAGGCCCAAGTGCTTCGAGCTTCTTCATAGCGTTGTCTACTGCCGCCTTCTCTTGCGTTGGCAGTAAGCCGAGTTCTTTCTGCGCAAGCGGATGCACGAGGACTGTCCACGTCATCCCCGAATACTATAACAAAACTGTTATCGGATAGACAGGCCGAAAGCTGTAGCTCGATGCCACGAAACGGAGGGGTTGGCTGTCATTCAGCCACAGAGGTTGCGGAAAGAGGCCCAAAATGAGCGTTGAGCTGCGAAAGGGTGCGCCCCCCGGGATTCGAACCCGGAACCTGTGGATTAAGAGTCCGTTGCCGGGTGTCTACGGCATGGGTCGTAGTGCTCTGACCTGCGCTTATGTCTTCAGAAAAATCTACTGGATACACCTGAATCGGCGGTTTACGCAGAGTTACTCGCCCAGTTAAGCGCCTGAGATTTGCCGGCGTTGTTTGGGTGGAGGTGCCGAGAGTGTCGCAGGTAGGATTATTGAGATGACGAGACTCGATCGGATCACTTCGGACCCTGCTATTTGTCACGGGAAGCCGACGATCGGACCTAGATCCGTGAGCAAGTAAGCCAGAAAATAGGTTTCTTCCTGCCGAACAATGCGATCCTTAAACTGCTGAGCCCAACCAGGGACGTGAAACCGTCACAAACGCGTCCGCGGACGCGTCAAGTTCAAGAGGTGTGTTGATTTCGTGTTGTCCGGCCGGGGCAGTGTTTGTGGCGACCGAATCAGGACTTGCTATTTCATCCCGAAGCAAAGGAAGGCAACGCACGAAGTGCGTGCCATGCGTTCATGAACGGACCTTTACGCATCGTCGATGCAAACCGCAACACAACGTATCTGCCCCGATGCAACACGCGCGCTGGAATGTTCAGCAGCTCGTGACGTAGTCGCTTGGCATGAGCGCGTCCTTTGTCGTCAATTCGAGCAAGTGACTGCAACCACACGGAGATATTCGTTGCAACGATCGCTGACCACATCCAAACTGTGTTGGTTGCCTTATAGCCCGAAGGAAGATGACGAAGTGCCATGCCTAACTTGGTGTCTTTGATTCGCTCTTCGACTAAC
>JBBSGY010000406.1:0-3159 GCA_038253645.1 Acidimicrobiales bacterium | reverse complement strand
CTGCGGCCTCGCTAACTCTCTGCGGCCTGGCAATCGCCACCGGAATGATCAACGTGGCAAATCCCGCGGCGCTGTTCTCGGGTTTGACGGTTATGGTCACAGGCGCGACGCAATCGTTCTTGGCTCTGTCACCCACAATCGCACAGTGGCGCGAGGGCGTGCGCAACCTGCGAGAGTCACCGGAACTTCGTCGTGTCTCACGCACACTCGAGTTCGAACGCGTGTCGAAACAAGTCGAAGCGAACGACCGAGGAACCGTTGTTCGCATGACTGGTGACTTTCCGGATGTGACTGTGCCCCTGAATGAAACCCCGCGAGAGATTACGGTCGATCTCAGCTTTCCACTGGATCGCGCTGGACCGGTGGTAATTATCGACGAGGGAGTGGACGGCTCGCGTTCATCTGCCGCGCAAGCGCTGGTTGCGGCCCTGGGCAGCGGAGGTGAAGGCGACGTCCTAGGTGGCCGTGTCGTTGTGGAGGACGTTACCGAGCGGGAGCTTGGCCCGGCAGCGCTGCGCGGCCGCATTGGTTGGATGCCAGACACTGCCCACGGTCTTGCCGCCGACGGAAGCTCATTGAGTCGACGCGACGCTCGGAAAGTCGGCCGCTTTCCGACGCCGGGTGACGTCAAATCAGGAAGGGTTCGGTTGCTGGCGGTCGAAAACATGGGGCCCAGCAGCTCACCGCCTGGGTTTGCTGAGGAGAGCATTCCCGTTGTCACATCAATGCGACATGGTCACAAGCGGACGCATGGCTGCGGAATCTTCCGGTTGCCGTAGTCGGCGAGTTGCCTGGAGGAAATCTCGGGATTGTCGAGACGCACCAGAACGCGGCATTGGCTTCCCCCCGTAGCGCATTGGTTCGAACGATCGTCGCGTCGTTGGGCGGAAACGAACGAGGAACCGCCATTGCAACAGCGTCGGTCTTGCGATCTCGTTACCGTCTCCCGGCGAATGTGACCACGGCACTCGCTGCTCGATTCGAGAAAGCCTTGCGGCTTAGGTTCCAGCAAACCCAGCATCCTCTCTATGCACCGATATCGAAAGGAACGCTTGCGTCGGAGCAACGGCAAGCCGCTGCAGACGATCTCGCCGCGATTGTGCGGCAGGAGGTACCGACGCTCAATCGCCGACGTGGTGACGCGGTTCGGTCTCTGATTTTCGGGGCTCTTGGCGTTGCCCCCGAGCCTGGCGGGAGCCGCGGCGCGAACCTTGACGCCTTAGCCGCAGCTACTGAAATGACACTGGCGGCGTAGCTCTAATCCAGACAGCGACTGCAAGTCCCCGAACGCTGTGGTCTAGAGCTCGGCGCGAGAGGCGATTTGGAGTAGCGACGGAACGCGATACACCGCTGCGTTGCAGTTTGCTGACGCCCGCCCGACGCGAACTATTCGACCGACGTACATCCTGATCCTCCAACCCTCTTACCAGGGCGTGAATATAACGACGTAAAGTGGATGGGTCGTCGGGCGGCGGGTTACTCGCGTAATTCCGACTTGCAGACACCCCGAATATCTTCAAGGAGATAGACGAGCAACAACCTCTTGTGAGTCTGCAGACTCCTTATCGGCCCGGGTAAATCTGGTGGGCCGCGTTATCGGCATGGTGAACCAGAAGCGACTTCCACCACCTGAATTGTCCCGCACACTTATCTTCCCGCCGTGGCGCTCAACGATTCGTTGGCAGATGGCGAGTCCAAGACCGGTGCCTGCGTAGCCGGAGCCGACATGAGACCGGTGAAAACGTTTGAATACTGCGGAGTGTTCGCCGGCAGGAATTCCAATTCCGTGGTCGGCTACTTCGATGCGCGTCCAACCATCACCTTGACGGTGTGCCGAAATTTCGATCTGAGCAGATTGGCCTTCAGCTGTGTACTTGATGGCGTTGCCCACCAAGTTGTCGAGCACCTGACGAATTAAAACCGGGTCGCCATAGATGGTCGGGAGGGGGCTTACCGAGATCGTCGGCGTCGGCTTCGACGGGTTGGACAGCTCGGCATCTTCCAACCGTGTTCTTGCGACATCTTGGGCAATGCCCGAAAGATCACAATGCTCTGGATTTAGGGAGGCATCGCGCGCTTGCGCGTATATCAGGAGGTCGTCAATCAGTGCAACCATTCGGGTTGCTCCTGCTGACACTCGCTCCAAACGTTCATGAACCTGTGCTGCCTCAGGGCCGTCAATCTCTTCGATGAGGTCTGTTGCCAGCTCGACGTTGCCGCGTATTGAAGCAAGCGGTGACTTCAGATCGTGGGCAACGACGCTGGCAAAAGCTTCCAGTTCTTCTTGTTGTCCTCGCAACGTAGTGATGTCATGGAATACCGCTACCGCGCCATGCAGGCCTGTATTTGACTCCAACGGTCGACCGCTCACACTGATCAGCACTCCGTCAGGGCGGGCCGCATTGCGGATGACCATCTCCACTCCGTCGGACGGGTCGTTTCCAAGTGCACGAACCAGTGGCAATTCTTCGGGCGGGAAAGGCGTTACCCCATCGGCGCGGAACACCCCGTAGGGCTCTTGTGTCGGATCCGGGTCACCAAGATCGTTCTGAATACCCAACATCCACTTTGCTGCTGGGTTGTGCTGCAAAAGCCCACCGTTGCCATCGACCACTCCCACGCCATCATGAAGGCTACTTATGACGGCCTGCAAGATCTCGGCCTGATGTTGAAGCTCAACCTCGGACGCGTCGAGTTCGGCTGTCACTACCTCGACTTCCCCCTTCGCTTTTGAACGTCCAAATGTCAATACGAAGACAAGGGTCGCGAGCGCCGGCGAAACCAACAGACCAAGAAGCAGTACAAGCAGAGGAACTCCGCCGGCTCCTCCCCCCAGCGCCGGCCCGGCAGCATCGATTGTGAGTTGCCAGCGATGTTGGGCAACGTCTGCGGTGCGTTCTATGTGAATGTTTCGAGACTCTCGGTAGTCGGCCCGTAAGGACGCAACGGTCACAATGTCGTCGCCTGCGTTGCGAGCGTCAACTCGAACATCGACTTGTCCTTGAGAAAAACCGCTCAGGGTTTCGCCGATGAAGTTTTGTCCCCGCAAACCCATGACTATCCAGCCGGTGAGGGGCGCGGGATGTGTGGAAGTCGGACCGTATACGGGTGCCGCTAGAACAAACGACAGTTTCTCATTCGCCGCCGACGCGCCGCCAT
>JBBSGY010000405.1:0-3160 GCA_038253645.1 Acidimicrobiales bacterium | reverse complement strand
GGTTTTGGGCAATTCCCATTGATCTACTCGGACGCGAAGAGGTGTTCGAAAGCCAGAGGACTCGATCCAAGAAAAGCCCAGTAAGGATGGAGAGTGCGGACTCGCAAGCGGGTGAAGGTGGCGCCGATGCGTCGTTGTTTCTGAGTTATGTGCATGACGACGATGCATATTTAGACGGTGCAATTGTTCGTTTTGCGCTTGATCTTCAACAGAGCTACGCATACCTGTTTGGCGCGCCGTTAGAGCTCTTTGTCGATCGCAATGACATCGTCTGGGGCGAGCGGTGGAGAGAACGTATCGGACAAGAAATCGACCGGACATTGTTTCTTCTCGCGATGATTACCCCGCGCTATCTCAAGAGCCAAGCGTGTCGAGACGAGTTCACTCGATTCAACACTGCAGCCAAGAAGGCAGGGCATCCACGCCAGGTCTTGTCGGTGATGTGGACTGACATCTCGCAGGTGATCGGGGTCTCCCTTGACGACCCAGTGCGATCCGCTGTGCTTGAGCGCCAGTACCTGGATGGGGTCGACATTGGTGCTTTGCAGCCGGGTACAGCTGAGTATCGCTCACGGCTTGAAGAGCTGGCACGGCGACTGCACGAGACGATCCGATACCGAGAGCCGACACCGAAAATTGCTTTAACAGATACAGGGGACGGTTCCGGTTCAGGTGATGAAGATGCGAATGACATCGTTGATCTGCTGGAAAACTTTGAATCGTTGGGAACAGACTTTCAGTTTGCAATTGCTGATTTTCAACGAGCATTTGAGAATGTCTTGAATGTCCTAAGCGACATGCCGGATGTTGCCAATGCAGGCCCATCTCAACTGACAGCACGGTTCGTTGTCCTTGAAAAGAGACTGCACGCTCCAAGTCGGGAATTGGAACAAGCAACGCGTGATCTTGCCGGCGTGTGGAATCAGTTCGATCGAGACCTGACGCGGTTTGCGCAAGCAATTGCGGGCGCTCCAAAGGGCACGGTCGACGATCTTCGACAAACACTCTGGAGTGTGGGCGAGGGTCTGGAAATTCCCGGCCTTGAGGAAGCGAGGGCACAGGTCGAAATGCTAGGGCGCTTCTCCCGCCACCTCCGATCAGTAAGCAGAGCGATGGTCTCTGCCATTGACGCGATAAACGGCATCAAGGAAAGCGCGTCCTCTTGGAAAGAGTTGCTCTGACCTATTGGGTTCGTTTGTCGTGTCTCATGTGGTGTGGAAATTGCGCGGTGTGCACACCACCCCACATTTGCGCCACATGAGGTTGGCAAAAGCGGTGCTCGAGTAGCAACAACATCAGGAATCTAATCGGCGCCGTCGACAGGTAACAATGGCCGGGTTGGCGGCGCGTTCAAAACGGGAAGAGACCGAAAACAAGTGCGAGCCCGGCGTGCAACCGCAGCAGGCCCGCACCCACCGATCTCGAAGGTGCCAGGCCTGCAGCAAAAACGCAAGGTTCGTAACTGAATCTTCAGCTAATTCGCAGCCTTGACTTAGAAAACAAAGAGGTTTCGAGATCGCGTGGCGGAGGTTTCCCGATGTAGGTCATGCTCAGGGTTGCGCAGTAACGATCGACGGTTACACCCAAGAAGTCGGTCGTGATCTTCATCGCACCACTTGCCATCTGCACGGTTGACATTGCGCGCAATCCGAACTCATCGTCTCTCAACACAACATCGGGGATGCGACCTATCTCTGTGATCGGGTTTGCATTGATTGCATCGAGACTGTTCTTGACCAGGACATTCACCTGTGGTGCAGCGCAGACCGGAGCCTTCGAGCTCTTGAGGGCGGCGAGATCCGCCTTTGCGGTGGAGGCCGTTTTGTGTGCCCGTACGTTCGATGCAATGACGTGCCCGTTGTTCACAAATCGGTTTTGAGCTTGCGCGCTGAGCGCAACCGTCGAATCCGAAAGGCCAAGGCAACTCGCGAGGGCGTTGTTCGCAGCCTGAACTGCGGTACTGCCCGAGGCCGTGGTGTCGAGCTTCCATTCCGGTAGGTCATCTGTCTTGAGAAGAGCAGCCTCGATTTTTGTTCTGTCCGCCGCAACGCTCGCGGGAATCGTTGTCGGAGAAGGAGTAGAAGTCGGTGACGGTTTTGCACTATTTGAATCGCTCGCGCAGCCGGTCAGCAGCAAAGCGATAAGTCCGAGGGGAAGAACGTATCGACGCATCGCCCGGAAATTAGGCGCGTTTTGACTGCTGTCGTTTCGTTACCGTCTCTTCACCTATACAACCGCAATCTGTGATGCTTACAAGGTGAATTCGGTTGCTGTCCCACGTGAAGTGACTAATCTCGCAGTCGGTCGTTCGATCTCTAGCACCGAATGCGGGTTCTCCCAGGGTGGCACCACCCACGTTGTCGCGCTATCGACAATACGTGCGGTGAAGAGACGCTCACTGATGTCCCGCCACTCGCCGCGTTCCATCATTGCCCGATCGCAACAGAGCGTTGCGTAACGAATGTCTGTCTCCGGTCCATATCGGGCTTTGATCGCCTTACGCGCGAGCGTAAACATGTCGCCGCGTGACACGACGTCGTCCGCGCACAAGACTCTCAACGGGCGTTTGGTAGCCGGCGGATCGGGGAGATATCCACCATGATCGACGGGCTTTCCGCGGTCGAAGGGAAGGTCGCTGTCTGTTTTTGTAATCCAAAGCGTGCCCGTTGGTCTGCAGCTCAGCCGGTGAGACAATTCCGTAAGTGCCGGCGATCCGCCTCGAGCCAAGCCCACAATCACATCGGGCTTCCATCGAGTCAACGCAAGCATTTCCGTGATCGTGTCGATCATTTGACGGAATTCGTCGTAAGAGAAGTGAAGCAACTGCTGGTCCGGCATGACCTCATCATTGTCGACGAACCCAGCGATACGCAATGCGTGCGCTACTGCTCGACATCTCGCAGCACGCATCACACGTGAATGCTACGAGTTGCGTGAGTTGTTCAGACCCGGTGCGAGATCGGGCGAGGTTTCGCGTTGAAGGTGCTACAGCTCGGTAGTGTCATCCTTCCAGAAACGTCCGAAAACCCGTAGCGCGCGAGGGACAAAATTCGCCTCGAAGAGCATGTTGGCTTTCGAGCCGCCGTTGAAATGTGTTGCGTATCCGAACCATCCATCCAACGTGATGTAAGGAGCAAGCAGGTGGTACAGATGTGCTTCT
>JBBSGY010000404.1:0-3193 GCA_038253645.1 Acidimicrobiales bacterium | reverse complement strand
TGCCGGAGCGCCCCGGCCCGTACAGAGCAAATGCACTCAGCGCGTGCAGAAGTTCAATTGACAACGCACCAGGTGCTTCGAGCTTGGGCAGCACCTTATATAGCATCACAACATCGAGCGCGAAACAGTGATCGTCATGTCCGACTTCGGCAAGTAGCGCTCCGAAGCGAAGGCTCTCTCGAAACACTCGGTGACCGAATTCCGAGTCGAATTCGTAGAGAAGACGGTGTAGGTGTTGCAGGCTGTGTGCCAGATGACCTCGGTCGCGCCACTCCGGGTCGTCGGCAAGTGAGCGCTCGAGAAACCGCTGCTGCAGGTCATTCTCACCGCGACGAACGACTCGCTCTTTCGGGTACTCAGTTTTCAGCGAACCGGGTGGCACACGAAACTCAATGCTTGTGGCGCGATCGAGGACCTTCGGCGAAAAGCGATACGTCGTTTCATCAAGGTTGACGGTGCCGATTAGGTACAGGTTCTTTGGCCATGGAATGTATTGCATGTCTTGACGCGGAATGCGCCAACCGCGACCGTCGTGTATCAAATTCGGAACTATAGGGAGTTGGGATTCCATGCCGGAGAGTACGTCGGCAAAGTATTGCTCGACGTGTGCGAGGTTCATCTCATCGAGCACGAGCAGATGAGGCTGTTCGTGATTGCGCGCAGCTGTAAGTGCGAATTCCAAAGTACGCGGTACGTTCCAAGAGTGCCGCGATTCGGTTGTCTCCGAATACGAGTTTTCGAAGCCGAGCACTGCTTCGGGGCTCGTCCAATCAGGCCGCACGGGCTGCACCAACACTTGTTCGCGGCCGAACCACTGACCGAGCGCTGTTGCAAGACGCGTCTTTCCCGCACCGGAAAGTCCCGAGAAAATCAGAAAGGGCTTCGTTGCAAGTGCGGCCAAGAGTACGGCTGTCAGCTCGACGTGGTCCTTGCCGAAATCGAGACCGGCTTCGTAGGTTTGACGAGTGAAGTCCTGATGTACTCCCGCAAGGCCAGGCGCGATCGGCCCGCGCGGGGCGCGACGATCTGCCGGCGGCGGTCCCACCCGTGGGCGTTGCTGAGGTTGTGTGCCTGTGTTTGTCATTCCCATGAACCCGACTCGAATATGCGGTCCATCTGACACGCGTCGTCCCCATAGAGATCGACGTTCAGGGCCTAGTCCTTGAGCCGGAATGGTCAGGAGCTAGCAGAAGGGGAAAGGCCCAGCTCGCACGAGTTGGAAATTTTCGAGCAGCGTATCCGGCCACCGGGTAATTTGAGGCCAATGAGTCTGGGGGACGGCGGCAGCGTCGTGGACGTAAGCCTGTCCAGAGCGATCGCGAGCGCAGTCAGGTCCGGCGATGACGTCGAAACACTCACGCGACCGCTGCTCGAGTTGCTCGGCCAGTTGAGCGGTCTCGAGTCGACCTACCTCACGGAGATTCGCGAAGACCTCGACGAGCAGAGCATCTTGATTTCGCGTAACGCCGGCCAGATCGAGATACCCGAAGGGCTCACCGTGCAATGGTCCGACACGTTGTGCCGGCGCGCTCTTGAAACCGGCGAACGGTGTACGAGTGATGTATCGAAGTCGTTTCCCGGCAGCCAGGCCGCAAAAGCTCTCGGTCTCAACACTTACGTAAGTGTGCCGATGCTGAATGCTGACAAAGAGATCGTGGGAACATTGTGTGGCGCGAGCGGTTCGTCGATCGAGGTAGCCGAACCGATACTCGAACTCATGGAAGTGTTCGCGCGCTTGATTTCTGATCAGCGCGAGCGCGATAGGCGGACGCGCCTTGCTGAAGATCACGCGCAGTTCGTGGAGCGACGGCTTTCACAGCGAGCGATGTTTCTTGCCGTTGCGGAACATAAGTTGAAGTCGCCGCTGACGGCAATTCTCGGCTGGTCATCAATGCTGCATGAGGTCCGGTCGTCTTTCGATGAAGCACAACTTGCGACGGCGATCGCTACGATCAACGAGTCTTCGCAGCAGCTGCGCCGGCAAGTGGACGAGCTGTTGGAGGAAGCTCAGGCCGAAGTCCTTGTCGGTGAAATGGACCTCACCAGTGTCGATGTTCGTGCAATCCTCGAACGTGCGGTCAACGAGCAAGCTGACGCGATCAATCTTGATTTTCGTTTTGTGATTGAGACGCCCGTACTCACCGTCTGGGCTGACAGGACAGCGCTTTGGCAGGTAGTGAGCCACCTTCTCGACAACGCGATCAAGTACTCGGGCAGTGGCAGAGTCATTACCTTGCGCGCCCTAGAAACACGCAATTCAATCATCGTCGAAGTCGCGGACGAAGGCATTGGGCTCCCTGATGATATGGATGTGTTCGCACCGTTCGCTCGCGCTGATCGTGCAGTCGCCACTGGCGCCACAGGTAGTGGACTTGGCCTGCATGTTGTGCGCAACCTTGTCGAAGCTATGGGAGGTGTTGTGTCGGCGCGTAACAACGCGGCGCGCGGTGCGACATTTTCAGTCGTCCTTGTAGCACGCGAACGGGTTGCTCAATTAGCGGCGACGGCCAACGAGAGCCAGTAGACGCGTCTGTTCGTCGGCGTTTTCAGCCAAATTTACCTCGGGGCCGAACGCGCCCATCTTGCGTCCCATATCGACCATTTGTTCTGCGCGGGCACCGGCCATCGCGACCGTGTCAGGCGCGAGCGAGTCGTCGATGCCCGCAGCGCTCGAAAGATCCCAGGCGTGCACGACAAGGTCGAAGATGAGGTAGTTCTCGACGAACTCCTCGAATGGACCAGTGGCCATAGGACGGTCGAGAATGGTCTGCGCGATCGAGGGATCGTCAAGTGACTCCTGCACGATGTCGCGCACTGCGCACCAAGCTCCCATCGGGTCATCGTCCACGGAAGGTGAATCCACGTTGTGATTCACCCATGAAAGAAAATGACAGGACGAGTCGACAACGTGGCGAACGACGTCACGTGTGTTCCAATCCGGGCATGGTGACTGGTTGTTCCATGCATGATCTGGAACAGCCGCCACTTTCTGGGTGAACTGCTCTGCTAGGCGGCGGTAATGATCGCTTGTCTGGCTCATTCGCCAAGGCTCGCCGATTTTCCGCGCGATTGCGAGAGCCGGCACAGGAATATACGCCGCAGGGCAAACTTCTACCCGTGAGATTGTTAATGGCGGAGTGCGAATGGCGCAATTCGATCCATGTAGCGCGACTGCTGAATTAACTCGAGCGAC
>JBBSGY010000403.1:0-3204 GCA_038253645.1 Acidimicrobiales bacterium | reverse complement strand
CGTCGTTGAGTTTCAGTTTCTCCAGCGACTCACGCAGCAGCGCGTAGTCGTCACCCTGCGTTGGATAGATGCCGCAGAACACCATTGGTTTGGGTTCGTTGTAACCGGCAAGCGGCTCATCTGCACCGTGGACTGCAGTGGTGACGGTTTCGCCCGATCGAGCTTCGGCAACATCGCGAATGTTGGCAATGAGATAGCCGACTTCACCGGGACCGAGAGACCTCACCGGCAGATTCACCGGAGTGCGGACACCGATCTCTTCGACGTCGTGAGTGACGCCGGCTTGCATGAACTTGAGTTTCGCCCGCGTGTCGAGACGCCCGTTCATCACTCGCACCGCGCTGACTACACCACGGTACTGATCAAAGTACGAGTCGAACACGAGCCCTTGCAATGGCGCGTCTTCGTTTCCGCTCGGTGCAGGAATGCGCGCGACTATCGCGTCGAGCAACTCGTCAACACCGGCACCGGTCTTTGCAGACACGCGCAATGTCTCGTCGACGGGCAATCCGAGAACCTTCTCGATCTCCGCCGACACGCGCTCGGGATCGGCGGCAGGCAGGTCGATCTTGTTGAGCGCGACGACCAATTCGAGATCGTGTTCGAGAGCGAGATAACAGTTGGCCAATGTCTGGGCTTCAATCCCCTGCGACGCATCGACCAACAACACGGCACCTTCGCACGCGGCAAGCGATCGCGAGACCTCGTAACCAAAGTCGACATGGCCGGGCGTGTCGATCAAGTGCAGCGTGTGGTCTTTCCAATGCACGCGTACGTTCTGCGCCTTGATCGTGATGCCGCGCTCGCGTTCTATGTCCATCGAATCCATGAACTGCGCGCGCATGTCACGCGCGCTGACCGCGCCGGTCAGCTCGAGGATGCGATCAGAGAGCGTCGACTTGCCATGGTCAATATGGGCGATGACGCAGAAGTTGCGAATAGAGGACTGTTCAGGCACGGTGGCCGCAAAACTAGTGCCCTCTCAGGACCCTCCGGAAGATAGGTTGCGTACGTCAGTGCTCTGCATTTCAGAGAAATGGCGGCGAGACGGGGGCGTTGTTTCGCAAGGCGCGACGCCGAAGCCCGAACTCAGTCAGCAGTTTCGAGGCGTCGGAACGCCGCGAGCGGCGTCATCCGTCCGTTGAAAGGTCCAAACTATCTTTCGGAGGGTTCTCAGGGGCGTTGAACGCCGTTGTCGACTTTCGTAATGCCGTTGGGCTGCTTTGCATCACCATTGGTAGTCGAGTTGGCGGCGATGAAAACGATTCCGGCAAGCACCGCGACGGCGAGCGCATACGAAAACCACGTCCAGGCGGCGTCAAGCTTGTTCGACTTGTGATGATGCGCAACCGGCGCGTCAGAGACCCTCGGCTCAGTGATGTCGACGACGACGTCAATGTCTTGACGACCCGACTTCACCTGCTCGGCCATGGATTGCACCCTAATGGCGCGGGTCGTCTTGTAGACGTTTCATTTCGGCGAATTCTTACGTTCACCCGGGCCGCGTGAGCGTTTTCGATGGATATCGAACGTGAAAAGTCGCTCTTCAGCGATGTCCATCAAATAGGTCGCCAGCCTTGGGTGCTTGTCCTGCAGCTTCTGATAGGCCGGATGAGTGACGACCACTCTCCGTTCGATGTCATGTTCTACGGCTCCTGGCCCAAGCCGAATGTCGCCGGCGTCGAGGACGGATTCCGGCGTCCTGCCGGACAACGCGTTCGGACGAGACTCGTGATGCCATCGAACTTACGATTCGCTTCCGGGCCGGCTACGTCCATGAGACAAACCTTATGAGCACTGCCGGAGTTCTTGCGTCCGTCCGCTTCGCGACGATGTTTGCTCGAGTCCCAACACATACTCAACGTTTGCCATTTTTCTCGTTCCTCGATAGCCGTTCTTCGGCCTTTTCAGCACATTGATGTATGTTGAAAGGTGGCTTGAATGGCATGAAACCGGCCCTATTGGCCGGAGTTGTTGTCCCCCGGAAGAACCGACGCGTTGGACACACTTCGTCGTGACATCTGGCAACAACAACGACGACTTGCCGATGCCGCTGTTGCCATAAGCATAAGAGAACAGATGCACACGGAGTCTGTGCTGCAACCTAAGTGAGGCTCGTGTCGCTTCGGGCCGGTGGAGACAGCGCTGCGGACGAAGCCTGTCGTTCGAACAAGTGGGTCAAGTGCACATGTAGACGGTCAGACGCGCTCATTTTCCAAGACTCAGGTATTGCTTTCTCGGGAAACATCAAATTGGCAAGTCTTCGCGTCATGTCATGGTCTGCTCGAAGGAATATGTTTTTAAAGAGAGTTTCGTGCCACCCTCTCGGATTTCGGCCCAGGACAGAAAAGAGCTCCGGGACCGTGACTTGGACCAACACGGGGTTGCACTCGGAGCGCTCCACCGCCCGCTTCACAGTCAGCAAAGATCGGTAAGAAAATGTCGTCGGAATCGCCCGCAACGGCTTCTGGAGCGCTCGATGACTCTCTTCGAGGGAACTCCAAACGACACCTCGTGGTATGACTCGGTCGTATTTCGTGTCACCGATCACAATGCTGCCGGAGGCGATGATGCGTACCGGTCCAGGGTGATCGAACGCCAGACGTGGGCCCGCTTGGCGATCCAATCCGCGACGATCGAAAACATTCGGGTCGCTCGTGGCCACAAGTTCCTCGATCGGTACGGCACCGAGCGGGAAGTTGGGTTCGATCATCAGCAATCGTCCACCAATTTTGCCGATCCATGCCGTTATGGCTCCTATGGAGTAGGTGCCGCACAAGGAGGCGTACTGCGCGGGAGAGGTCAAAGGCGAGTCGACAACGAAGGAGGCCAGGCGCAGGGCATCCCCAACGATCGCACTCATCCATGGACCGTTCGTGTTGTGCGTAAACGCGATGACGGTTTGGCCGGATTGTTCTGCGATCACTCCGGCTCTTGCCCCACGAGCTGCACCCGTAAGCACCACCGAACAAGTGACGCCGCCCTGACGCAGACAGCTGCGCGGAAAATGTGTTGATGCCCAAACCGTAACCAACGTCATTGCCTGCCGTGTCATCGCGCAGGACGGGCTGCCACATCTTGGCTTTCGTCTCGTCGGACAAGAATCCCGACCCTGGAAGTAGAAATTTGGAACCAAAACATGCCAATTCGCCGGCAGAAGCGTAACCACGTGCCGCCGGCGCAAAAAAGCCATAACCTTCGGGG
>JBBSGY010000402.1:0-3211 GCA_038253645.1 Acidimicrobiales bacterium | reverse complement strand
GGGCCTGCGCACGATACCTACGACTAGATCGCCGGCCGAGAATCCACTCGTAGCGGGCGCGTCGATGACGCGCCCTAGGTTCTCGTGACCCAACACGAGGTAATCGTCACCTTCCGGGGCCGTGCCGTAGTCGCCGCGGACTATCTCGACGTCGGTGCCGCAAACTCCATACGCAAGGGTTGCGACGAGCACCGAACCATCTGACTCGGGCGGTTCCGGCACCTCGGTCAGAGTCAACGACCCGAGTTGCTTTGGCTTTACGACAATCGCACGCATGGCAGGTTCTTCCTTTCGAGGCCATCAGTCAGGACCGAGACCGAACGGGCAAAGAGGTTCGCATCATGCTCGGCGCGACGCTCGTTCGATGATGAGGTCCGCGATCAGCCCGGTCCAACCGGTCTGATGCGAGGCACCAAGACCGGCACCGGTGTCACCGTGGAAATACTCGTGGAACATCAGCCGGTCGTGCCACGCCGTGCCCGGCCCGAACATCGGACGATCAGCGAACACGGGTCGTTGTCCATCGCGGTCCCGGAAAATGTCGAGCAAACGATCGACGAGATCGTCGGCAACATCGGATAAAGATCGATCTGCAACCGACCCGGTGGGATCGCGCACGGTGTAATCATCTCCGAAAAACCTGCCGAAACGTCGCAACGCTTCTATGAGCAAATAGTTGGTGGGCATCCATATGGGTCCGCGCCAATTGGAGTTGCCGCCGAACAGGCCACTGCGCGATTCAGCCGGCTCGTAGGCCACCGTCGCGACGTGTTCGCCTATTTCGAATATGAATGGATCTGTTGCGTGCGCCTTTGACACTGAGCGCAGCCCGTGCGGTGACAGAAACTCGGCCTCGTCGAGCACTACTTCAAGTATTCGTGTCAAGGCATCAGGTCCGACAACCGAGAGCAATCGGCGATCGTCGACGCCGGTCTCGTGCACGTGGCCGATTACATCGACATACTGCGGCTTGTGTTCGAGAAACCATTGCAGGCGGCCCGAAAACTCCGGCAATGTGTGGGCAATATCGGCGTCGAGCGTCGTCACGGCCAACAGCGGGATCAGTCCAACCACGGATCGGACCCGCATTGGCTCGCGCTCGCCGGACTCGTATGCGATGACGTCGTAATAAAAGCCGTCGTCCTCGTCCCAAATGCCTTGAGCGTCCATAGCGCGGGCGATCGATGCGAAATGCTCGAAGAATTTGGTCGCAAGGTCTTCGTAAGTACGGTTGTGCTGCGCGAGCGTGACAGCGATCTCCAGCAGACTGAGACAGTACGAGGCCATCCATGCCGTGCCGTCTGCTTGTTCAAGGTGACCGGCAACCGGCAATGGCTTCGAGCGATCGATTGGGCCGATGTTGTCGAGGCCCAGAAAGCCTCCCTCGAAAAGGTTGTTGCCGTCGGGATCTTTTCGGTTGACCCACCAAGTGAAGTTCAAGAGCAGCTTGTTGAAAACGCGCTCGAGAAAGTCGTAGTCATTGCCGCCGTCGATGCGGAACACACGAAGCGCGGCCCAGCCATGTACAGGAGGATTCACGTCGCCGAAGTTCCACTCGTAGGCGGGCAACTGTCCATTCGGATTCATGTACCACTCGCGCAGCATCAACAGCAGTTGCTGCTTGGCGAATGATGCATCGACGTGCGCAAGTGAGACGCAATGAAACGCGAGATCCCACGCGGCGTACCACGGGTACTCCCATTTATCGGGCATCGAGATCACATCGAAATTGTCCAGATGTAACCAACCGGCGTTGCGGCCACTTCGCCGCTCTGGTGGGGGAGGTGCGAAGTTGGAGTCACCTTCCAACCACTGTTCGACGTTGTAGTGATATAGCTGCTTGCTCCAGAGCATGCCGGACAGCGCGCGGCGCATGATCAACTGCTCTTCATCCGACGCACTCGGTGCCAAATCAGCATAGAACTCGTCGGCTTCGAGCTCACGCGAGCGCATCGTTGCTTCGAAGTCATTGTGTGAACGCGCACCAGCGGCGCGCAAGCGAAGACGAACCTCGACCGATTCCCCGCCCTCGACGAGGCACCGGTGGTGTAAGGCAGCCTTGGTGCCGGTTCTAGCCGGATTGACACTGGCGTGGCCCTCGACCACATAGTCGTTGATGCCGTCCTTCGGAAACGCCGCAAGAGTTTGTTGGTTCCAGAGCCGCTCGGTGTTCGTGTCGTTGTCGCAGAAAAGAGCGTCGCAAACTCCGTCACTCGAAAAGGTCCAGTCGCCGAGGTCCGGATGGCGCACAGCGATCGTTGCGCGCTCATCGCTCGACAAGACAGGACGTGTTGCGCCGCGTTCCCATGCCCAAGTGTTGCGAGCCCACACAGTAGGCAAAATGTGCAATGTTGCTTGTTGTGTTCCTGCGTTCCGCGCAGTGAGTCGCACACAGATGTCGTCGACATCGGCCTTCGCGTAGTCCACGCTGATGTCCCAATAGGCGTTGTCGTCGAATACGCCGGTGTCGACCAACTCGTATTCGCCGATATCTCTGCCCCGGATGCGATTCTGTTCGACGAGCTCCTCGTACGGAAAACGACGCTGGCTGTAGGCATAACGCCATCGCATCCATGAGTGTGTCGGGGTGCAGTCTTCGTACCACCAATACTCCTTGGCATCCTCGCCGTGATTCCCCTGCGGTCCGGTCAGACCAAAGATGCGTTCCTTGAGAAAGGGGTCAACACCATTCCAAAACGAGAATGCAAGGCAAACGAGCTGGCGCTCGTCGCAGATGCCGGCAAGGCCGTCCTCACTCCATCGGTACGCCCGCGAGCGAGCATGGTCGAACGGAAAGAATGTCCAAGCGTCGCCATCCGTGCTGTAGTCCTCGCGCACGGTTCCCCAAGCGCGCTCACTGACGTACGGACCCCATTGTCGCCACGCCGGCCCATTGTTTTCGAGACGCCGTTGCTCGGCGCGTTGCAAAGGTGCCGCCATGGAGAGGTGAGTGTACGACCTAACCGTTGGGCAAGCTGAAGATTGTTCCTCGCCAATAGACCCGACAAGCCGGCGAATACCTTTGCGTTACCTAAAGACATCTGGCAATCGCGAGAGTGCCGGCGACCACAAGCCGCTCAACGCCGAGGTGTGTGCACTAGACCTAAGCTTTCGAGAGTTGCGAGCACACAGCTTGCGAGGTCTGGCCCGCGCCGGCAACGACAACCGGAATCCGCTCTTAGCCGAGAGGTAATGAATGAAATCCCACGGT
>JBBSGY010000401.1:0-3211 GCA_038253645.1 Acidimicrobiales bacterium | reverse complement strand
GGTGACACCGGCGCGCATCTCGGGTGTGTCCATGTTTCCGCCCCAATTCCCTGCAGCAAGCGAGGATCGCACTTCACCGAAGGCCGGTGCTACGCCGACGGTTCCGTGCATTGGATCAAGTGGAAGCTCAACCTCGAAGGTCGAATCAAGGGCGCGGTAGCGCGCAATGCCTCGACCGGTGTCGAGGTCGTAGATCCATGTGCGCTCGGGCAGCGGTGGATGCAGCATTGCGGTTTGGTCGGTTCCGGTCAGCGCGCCGAAGAAGGGCGGTGTATCGCTCGCAGCCGACGTATAGCGAGGAGCGATCGATACGAAATGCAGTGCAAGTGTGTCTCCTGGTTGTGCCCCTTCGACATAGAAGGGCCCGGTCTGCGGATTGAACAGCGCCGGAACGCAAACTTCACTCACACGATCGCTGGTGGAGCGAACACGACCAGCGTACGCATCGAAGGTCCATGTGCTGAGCGCCATGCCCGGCTTGATCGAAGCAACCGGATTTACTCCGCCAAACGTATATACGAGCGTCGCCGGGTCGGTGTCTTCATCCGGCATCCAGTTGAGTGTTTGTATGTTCACAACGTCCTGTCTACAACGCTCACTCGATGTTGTGAATTGTCAGGCCGGCGTCAATGGCAATTGTTGTACCTGTAATCGCGTCGTTTTCGACGACGGCTCGAACGGCATGTGCGATTTCTTCTGGTTCGATGAACCGGCCGAGCGGAACCTTGCTTGAGAACGATTTGATGTCAGCGTCTGATAGGTCGCCCCAGATAGGCGTCAACACATAACCAGGGGAGATGCCGACGACTCGATTCTGTGGTGCCACCATCGAGGCCAGCTGCGTCGTTACCTTCTCTATACCGGCTTTTGTAATTGCATACGACAATGAAGCCGGCGCGTAAGCGACGTGTGGTGATCCTGCGGCGGACGAGATGTTGACGATTACACCGTTCGACATCATCGGCAGTGCCAGTCGACAGCACTCGACCGCGGCAAAGAGGTTTATCGCGAACAGATCTCCCCATTGGGTCGTATTGAGCGGATCGTCACTGATGGTTTCGATGGCTGCAGAATTGATCAAAACGTCGATCGTGTTGTGGATTGCTTCTATCTCGTCGAACATTTTGATGATCTGGTCGCGATCACGGAGATCGGCAACAACCGCTGTTCCGCCGATGTCCGCGCATAGCTGCGAGAGGCGTTCGGAAGTCTTGGAACCGTGCAGAACTACACGTGCGCCGTGTGCTGAAAAATCTCTAGCCACGGCGTGCCCGATTCCGCCCGATGCACCGGTGATTACTGCGGTCTTGCCTTTCAGATTCACGAGAGCCAAGCTACCGGATCGTGCAATTGCGACGCACTGAGCAACGTCTCATTGCCTTCTGGAATGGTTGAAATGGAAAACATCACAGTTCGACGAGCGGTGCCCGGCGACCTCGGCCCGGTCAAGCAGCTGTCCGCCGAGTTATTTGCCGGTGAAACGCCTTCGACAACTACTTGAATGTCGAATGGCCCAAAGCGGTAATCGCCGGCAGCATCGACGATTTCGGCCCGAAGTCATGATGCTGTTCACGCATCAGAATTGGCGCAGGCAAGGCATCGCAAGTTCACTTCTGGCGGCCGCTCATAGGTTGGCTTCATCGCGCGGTCATTCCATGGTGTACCTCGGAGTGAACCCCGGAAATGACCCTGCCGCTTCGCTCTACAGGAGAAGTGGCTACACCGATTCCGGTCTCGGGATCATCGAGAATCGATATCCGGCAGTCATCGACGGCAAGCCCACCGAGGTGGTCGAAGAAAGCTCGGTGTTGCTAAAACGTTTAAATTGACCCTGGAAAAGGTCATCAGGCCCTGTGGTGGGCGCGAAGTGATCTGATCGAGCATCTGCAAGGCTGGCGGGCGATGTCAGCCAAGAACGCGGTTGTAACCGTCGGCGAACTCGAGGTGCAATTGCTTGTCGCCACGCCCGTGCACGTTTGCGCCATGAAGGAGCTGCACGAGATTGTCTACAAGAGTCGTGTCGACGAGCAAAGACTTGCAACGGACCTGAGCGTTGCTTATGGGGTTGTCGCTACTCGGAACGATACAGTCCTCGGCTACCTTTATCGACGTCGCATCGCGCCTGAAGTACTTGGTGACGGTGAACTCGTTGTCGATCGCACGTTTCGAGGTCAAGGCCTCGGTTCAGCGATTGTTCGTTACTTTGATGCAACCTTGCCTGAACAATGGATGTTCAGCATTGTTATCAATTCCGACTTCTACGGGTCCCTCGAGGAGAAAGTCAGCACCGGTGCGTTCTGGCAGCGCCACGGCTACGAACTACTCGGAGACAGCAGCCACACCCGCGTCTTATGAAGACACATGGCTCCGTTACCAAGTGAGCGGGAACCGTTGCTGAGAACAGGTGGCGGAGGGACACGGATTTGAGCCCTCGGAAACTTTCGCTTCACACGATTTCCAACGTGGACCGTTTTGCACAGTGCTCAACAACCGTATGTAGTGGTTGACTTGCACTCTCTGGAACAAGCGCCGTGGCAAACTAGAGCCCATGTCGATGGCCCAGCCCCCCGGTCCTCTCTCGCGGATGGACCAGCGCCGACGCGCCGCTCTGGAGCGCCTCCGTGCTGCAGTTGCTCACATCCCGACGGAGCGAGTGCTCTCCGATGAACTGATCGCTGAGCGCCGTGCCGAGGCTGCCGTCGAGGACGAGTGGGCTGATAACAGCAAGTGATTGTTTTTGGTCTTCCATCAGAAGTTCGTTGCACGATTTTGGCATCGTGTGGACTTGGCCACCTATAAAGGCATATGCGCTCGAAGTACGGTGAACTCACCGATAAAAATGGCGGAGGGACAGGGATTTGAACCCTGGGAAACTTTCGCTTCACACGATTTCCAATCGTGCCGATTCGGCCGCTCTCGCACCCCTCCAGGGTCTTCAACCTACTTGAGGGTCACGAGGCCGAATCGGCGTGCCGCCAGTACCTTGGATTCCTCCGGAATCGAAGCCGCTCTCGCACCCCTCCAGAAGTCTTCGACCTAGTTGAGGGTCAGGAGGCCGAATCGGCGTGCCGCCAGTACCTTGGATTCCTCCGGAATCGAAGCCGCTCTCGCACCCCTCCAGGGTCTTCAACCTACTTGAGGGTCACGAGGCCGAATCGGCGTGCCGCCAGTACCTTGGATTCCTCCGGAATCGAAGCCGCTCTCGCACCCC
>JBBSGY010000400.1:0-3222 GCA_038253645.1 Acidimicrobiales bacterium | reverse complement strand
CATCAAAATCAACTGGTTACGGTCCGAGACAACATATCCAAACGCCATAACGAATTTTGACTGCCGACCGAGCCAGGTAGGTGGATCTATGAGCAATATTCGACAGTCAATCGATCACGGTTGTATTTTGCGACAGCCTGCAAAGCGCAAGAAAAGGCGGCCGCAGCTCAGTGGCCCGACGCGAGTCAACCCGTTTGGGTGCGTCTCCCCTGTTGCGAGTTCACGATTCATCCAGCGCGAGCTGAGTTTGTCCGCAGCGGAAACCTGGTTATCACCGCTCCCCAGCAGCCCCATGCAGAGCCGGTCGCTCTGCCTGACGAGGAGACCATGTTCATGCTCGGCTGGCGCGAAGGCGCCGCGTCGAAGCAGCTTGGCGTCATGGTGGTTGATCACTCAACAGGCGAACAGCCGACATGGACTTTGCACGCAATGACGCATGCGGAGATCCTTCAGCGCCGCAACTACGTGCGCGCACTTTGGACCAACAATGTTCAACTCTTCTTCCTCAATCAAAATGTGAACGGCAAGATCGCAGACATCGGCGAAGGCGGCCTGCGCTGCATTATCCCGGCGATGGAAGAGCCGCGCGATTTGAATTTTCAAGTGTCATTTGCTCTTGACACCGGTCCTGTTCTGGTGACCGCAAAGATCGCTTGGTGGGGAGAAACCGTCGACGGCTTTGTGCAAGTTGGATTGCAATTTGTGAATCACGAGCAAGCAGTACGCGACAAGATTCGCAGTCACACGTTTGCGCTCGAACTAGAAGCGCGTCGCAACAAGCTCAAGTAGAGGTCACGCGTCTTGCATCATGTGCAGTCGCACGGTCGTACCCGCTGCGTTTGAGCGAATCTGTACAAGATCACAAAGTTGGTTGACAATCCACAGTCCGCGGCCGCCGTCCCTATGAATACCGGGATGCTTGCGTCCGACCATTGGCTCGCGAATTCGGCCACTGCTTTGCACCTCGCACACCGTTGTGTTGCCGCTCTGCCAGATGTGCAAGGTGCCCTTGCCGCCGCCGTGGCGGATTGCATTCGTTACAAGCTCGTTTACAGCTAACGCGAGTTCTGCTCGGCGTGGTGTGCTCAAGCCCGCACATGCATCGTGATCCACGATCAGGTCACGTAAGAACGCTAAGTCAGAATCACGGAACGCAATCGATTCGGGTAACGCCAATGGCGTGTTCAGCGAGCTTTCAAACGCGTGTCGCGAGCCCAGTGGATCGTAATCTCGACATTCGGCATGCTCGCCATTTGAATAGGCAAACGGGTGGCTACGTCGCGCTTCGGCAATTACTTCCGGCGGAAGTCCGTGTGTGTCGTACGGGCACAACAGCCACCACGCCGGATCGGGATCGAAAGCAACGTTCAGCAATTGCTCGTGAAGTTGACATTCCAAAAGCTCGTCCGCAGTTCGCGCAGCCCAAATCGGTTCACCGATTCCTCGTACGGTCCTGCCGTAGCGTGCTTCTTTATTCACGAAGTCTCTCCAAGCGGGGATGATTCGCGCCGGGTTGCGTCCGAGTTCCTCCATGTTCACGAACGCGACGTGTTCGGCGTCGTCACCCAGCGCATCTTTGAGGAGGTCGGTATGCCGTTTCACTACGGCAACAAGTAGTCGCTCGCCGGCGTGGATTGCCTCGCGAATGAACGGTTCGGTTCCTTGAAGGAACTCGACGTCATTCGAATAGAAGAGAGCTTCGTGGCGGTATGCGTCTGGGCGCTGCGATACGGAAGTGACGGTACTCATCTGATGCTAGGACGCCCGACTGGAACCGCCGAACGTAGCCCTCTTGATTCACCTCGATCGAATTGACTGCAAACGCGTGTTGTGGGGATGGTCCCACATGATCGTCGCTGGTCACGAATATATGCCCTGTACAGGGCATTTGAAGACTCTGTCAGCCGCACAGAGCGCTGAAATGCGCACTTTTTGTCGTATCCCCTCGTCGAAGGATGAGGGGCCGGGCCACGTTAGTCGAAAAGGAGTCGAGAATGATCAGTCGCTCGGCGTCAATACTCGTCGTAGAAGTCTTGGTATCCGCTGAAATCGTCGAGCCAGGCACAGCGCCGATCTCGATACCAAAGGGCGGTCAATCCTGAGCCGAGTAGGAGGTTGGCGAAGAACGTAAGAAGAGCGGCATCGATACCGGTGTGTGCGAGTTCGACCGGAGGAGCCGGCTGCGCGGTTTTCATCGCGGGTGTCGTGTCGACCGATGGATTGACGACAGTCGAGCCGGTGTCGGTTGCTTCGGTCTCCGCATCGCCCGCTGCGGAGCCGGATCCGGCGGGCGTACCCGCTGCGATGGTCGGTTTTGTGACTGCAGCGGTGCTTGCCGTCGGAACCAGGGGAGTCGCGGCCGGCGTATCCGTTTCTGATCCAGGGAGCGTTGCAGAGTCGGATCCTTCCAAAGTCTGGCCGGTCGGAGTCGCTGTCGCGGTCGCAGTCGTTGCGCCAGGGAGCGTTGCAGAGTCGGATCCTTCGAGGGTCTGGGCGGCGACAGGTTGCTCCCGCTCGGCTGCGGGCGCTGCTTGTGTTGGTGCAGCAGCCGGCGCCGTAACAACCTTTTGTACCGGCACCATGGGAGCCGGTTGCGCGCTTACTTTCGTCGTGGCCGCCTCGCCCGCATCGCGGCTCGAGGTGGTGACTACAGGTGTTGTGGTTTTCGCAGGCGCGTCGCCCGCGGCCGAGGGAACCTTTGCCTTCGGAGCGGGAGGAACCTTGTCGTTCTTGGCAGGAACAGGCGCCGGAGTTTTCTTCGCCGGAACCTTGCTGCCTGCCGAAGTATTGGCCTTTACCGCTACATTGCCGGAGTCGCCGACGGTGCCGTTGGTTTGACGAAACTCGAAGTCATAACCATCAGGTCGCAGATTGAAGACACCGATGCCGGTTTTATGCGCTATCCGCTTCTGACTGTTCGGAAGCGCTGAGCCGAAGTCATAGGTGGAAGCGCCGCCGGTTCCGATAACGAATTCCGTCACTCCGTCCTGCGACGCCGCACCGGCGCCATCGGTCGGTGCGAAGCGTTCATAAAGGTGTTCGTGTCCATTGAGGATGATCTTCGCGCCGGCATTCGCCACTGCGTCGTAGAGCGACTGCATCTTGGCGTTGCTGCCGTGAGTCGAGCCGCTGCTGTAACGCGGTTGATGCCAGAAGGCGAGGATCGGTTTGCCGGCGGCTTTCGTAGCCTCCGCCTTCACAAAGTCAACTTGTGCCGCCGTG
>JBBSGY010000399.1:0-3230 GCA_038253645.1 Acidimicrobiales bacterium | reverse complement strand
GGGTGCATCGAGAAAGTCGACAGCATGGGATGCGGGAGGTGTGTCGATGACGACTAGGTCGTACTCACCTGCCTGGTGCAGTTGGTGCAGTGTCTCCATAGCGATGTAGTCGTGGCTCTGCACAAATCGCTCGGTGATTTCTCCGTAGAGCGGATTCTTGCGTATGCGCCGGGCGGTATTTGCATCGGGTGCATGACGCTCGACCAACTCATCCCACGCGAGTTTCGTGTCGAGCATCTGAGCAAAAAGTTCACCCTCCGTTTCGACATGCGTTACGTCGTTACCGGTCGCACGAATTCCCAACACATCGGCAAGGCGCCGCGCCGGGTCGATGGTGAGAACGAGAACCCGGCGGGTGCGCGCCGCCATCATTGCGATCGACGCTGCGATAGTTGTTTTGCCGACGCCTCCGGAACCACAAACAACGGCAACTGACTTGTCTGTGAGTAGCGCTTCAAGTGTCATGAGAGTTCGCCCGCCAGTGCGTCGGTGAGTGCCCGCACAACCGACGTCGGCTCGAGTGAGCCGAAACACTGTGGAAGAAAGAGTGTCTCGGGAGCCACCGCCAGCAGCTCATCGAGATGCGTTGTCTGCGTCCGGCGAAGTGCCAGTGCAAGTTGCGCCAATTGCAACACACCTTCGATATTTCCAGGGATATCGCCCAATTTCTCTACGTCAGAACACATTTCACTGAACACAGCTTCATCTTCACGCAGGAAGAGCTCGGGCAATGTGCGATTGACCACTACCGCAGCCAACGGGGTGCGAGTCTCATTCTGCAATCGTCCGATGAGTTCGATCGTCTCGCTGATCGGCACTTCTTCGGGCGTGGTGACGACAACCGCGCCGGTTCGCTCAGGATCACGCAACATCTCGCCCATCCATTTCGTCTGCCTGTCGAGCGGACCTGAATTAACGAGACTTCCGATCGCCTGTGGAGACGAAATTTGACTGACGACGTGGCCGGAGGCGGGGGCGTCCGCAATCACAAGGTCGTAGTTCTCCCGCTTGACTTCCCAACACAACTTGCCGATTGTCAGCATTTCACGCACACCGGGCGCGGCGGTGGCAACGAAATCAAATGCCCGCGAAAAAGGACCGACGCGCAGCACCATCGGTAGCTTCAAGTTGATACGCAAATACTCCGACAGCGCTGCCTCGGTATCCATGCGCATCAGGAAAAGATTCGGCTCGACTTCTTTTGGATCGAACGCAGGTCGCTCCGTGTCGAACGCAGACGCAATGTCGCCGGCCGTGTCGATCTCACAAAGGAGCACGCTCTTGCCGGCCGCCGTCGCTGCGCGCGCAAGCGATGCCGAGACTGCGGTCTTACCTGTGCCGCCTTTGCCGGTTACGACAAGCAGTTTGCGATCGAGTACTGGCAACTGCGAAGAATTGTTTCAGTGCTACCCGACGAAACCGATGCGGCGCTCGGCGCCGCTGGTACCTATTTCGACGTAGGCGATCTTCTCGGCGGGAATGCCGACACGCCGACCCTTGCGGTCGGTCAGCCACAGCACCGTGCCACCCTTCGAAAGAGCAGCGTCGACGTCTTTTCGTATGGCATCGCCGTCGACGTCATCGCCGAGCTCGACCTCGATCTCTTTCGGTGTGTAAATGACTCCGACTCGGACGTCCACGTAGCTTGCCTCCCGGTTCCTGACCGGGCCATCGTAGGCGTAGTAATGGGTTCTAGGCTGCGGAATTATGGATCCTGACGGCCCAGCTCAGGCCCCACGCCTCGACCAATGGGTGGCGACAATGGGCGGGCACCAGTCCAAGGTCGCCGGGGTCCGCCTCGCCCACGCCGGTGCAGGTGAGCCCGTGGGCGAGGTCTCCATTCTCGACCGAGTGGCACGTGAAGAGATGGAAGATTCGCAACTCGGCGCCGGCGGAACACGGGCTGTGGGCGCGGGTGACCGGCTTCGTCTCGAGGAGCCCGACGATTTGCGCACTTGTTTCGAGCGCGACCGCGACCGCATCCTTCACTCCAACGCATTTCGCCGTCTCGCAGGAAAGACACAGGTGTTTATCTTTCCCGCCGACCATCAGCGCACGCGCCTTACCCATGCGCTCGAAGTCGCTCAAGTAGCCACCGCAATTGCGCGCGCCTGCCGTTTCAATGTGACGCTCGCCGAAGCGATCGCCCTCGGTCACGACTGCGGTCACGGTCCAGGAGGTCACGCGACCGAAGCCGCGCTTACGCCATTTCTGCCTTCCGGTTTCGACCACGCAGTTTGGGGATCCGATGTTGTCCTGGCGCCGCTCAACTTGTGCGCGCAAACGCTTGATGGCGTGCGCAACCATTCGTGGTCGCGTCCCGCGCCTTCTACTCCTGAAGGCGAAATTGTCGGCGTTGCGGATCGCATTGCATATTGCGCCCACGATCTCGAAGATGCTGTCGTTGCCGGTGTGGTCACGACGGATCAACTTCCGCCCATTGTTGCGGACCGGGTCGGCCGAACGCGAAGCCGCCAATTGCGTGCATTTATTCGAGATGTCGTGCAGACGACAGCTACACACGGGTTTGTCGGACTGAGTGAGCCGATAGCCGAGGCCCTGACTGCGTTGCGCTCATTCAACGATGAGAACATCTACTTGCGTCCGGCCTCGCTCGAACAAGGCAATGCCGTAGTTTCGCTATTGAGCGCGCTCGTAGAGCATTACACAACGCATCCGAGTCATCTACCGGAAAAACATGAAAATCAAGGTTTGCCGGCAGATGATGCTTCGTCACTGCAGCGCGCCGTCACCTATGTCGCCGGAATGACCGACAAGTTTGCGTGTACACAAGCGGTCGCGTTGCTCGGCTGGCCCGAAGGCCAGTTGCCGCGCGGCCTGTCGGTGGTCGAGTAATCAACCGAACTCGCTCGAACTAGTGCGGTGCGTAAATAACGGGCTAGGTCAGGGCTAGCGGGCTGACTCCTGCCGGTCGAGCAACTCGTTCCACACTTCCTCGAAATACACGAACTGCTTTTCCGAAAGCGATTCGAGGTCGTGAATAAGTCCGTCCGGCGCGCGCTCTTCTCGCGCAAGGCTCACAAGCCGGCTGCGGTCCGCCGGGAAGACACTCGGGCGTAGGTAAGCAGCCAATTCCGAACGGCGATCGAAATCATTGTGTTCTGAGCGCATTTCATCCTTCTACCCAGCGACCGCACAATTCACCCATATTTCACAAATATTTGAACGTGCAGGCAGCACCTGGCGACAGGTGCACAATGAACGCCATG
>JBBSGY010000398.1:0-3245 GCA_038253645.1 Acidimicrobiales bacterium | reverse complement strand
GCAGTCGTCGTTGCACGCCAACAAGGCGGACACGATCGCAGCGGGCTCCATTCGCCGTCTCATTTCGATTGTTCGAGCAACCGGGTTTGGGCTGGCGCAACTCGATGTTCGCGAGCACGCGGATTTGCACCACGAAGCACTTGGTTCGGTTGTCGAGGGCTATGCGGATTTGTCGCGCGAAGCACGCCTTCGACGACTCGATGAGTTGACCTCGCTCGATAACGGCTCTTCGAATGGCAGCTCTTCGAATGGCGGCTCTTCGGCCGTATTCGCTACTTGCAAGGCAATGGCCAAGGCACAACGGCTCTACGGACGCGATGTGTTCGCCAATTACATCGTGTCGATGACGGCCGGCGCCGACGACATACTCGCCGCAGTTGCACTGACCCGCTCGGCCGGTGTGCGCAATATCGACTATGTGCCACTCCTCGAGTCAATCAACGAACTACAAGTCGGCGGATCAATCGTCAATGATCTGCTTTCCGTTCGTTCCTATCGCGAAATTGTCCGCGAGCGGGGCGACATTCAGGTTGTGATGCTCGGCTATTCGGACTCGAACAAGCAAGGTGGCATTATCACCTCCCGTTGGGCGATACACCGCGCTCAACTCGAAGTTGCCGCGGCCGCACGTTCGCACGGTGTGGCAGTGCGGTTCTTTCACGGTCGCGGCGGTGCTGTCGGCCGCGGTGGAGGCCCCGCACATGAGGCGATCCTGGCGCTGCCATCGGGCACCGTGCATGGCGCGCTTGAGCTCACCGAACAGGGCGAAGTGATCTCCGACAAGTACGGACTGCCTGCGCTTGCGCTTCAAAACATGGAGCTAGCTGTTTCCGCAGTTCTCGAAAAAACGCTCGAGCCGGCCGGTCGCACGCCTGAAGCAACCAAAAAACGTTGGAACGGCGTGATGGACCTGATCTCCGAAGCCGCCGGTCGCAGTTATCGCGAACTTGTAGATCATCCTCAGCTCGTTCCCTACTTTCTGCAGTCAACTCCCGTTGAAGAGCTGGCCGCAATGAACATCGGCTCGCGACCGGCGCGTCGACCTGACGCATCAGGCGGACTCGATGGATTGCGAGCGATTCCGTGGGTGTTCGGTTGGACACAGTCTCGCCAGATCATTCCCGGTTGGTATGGGGTCGGTGCGGGTCTTGCCGCCGCAAAGCAGGAGGTTATGTGGAGCGACGTCGATGAGATGTATCGCTCGTGGCCCTTCTTCACCGCGCTGATTTCAAATGTCGAGATGACGTTACGCAAGACTGATCTCAACATCGCTCGCATGTACGTGACCCAGTTGGTCTCCGCAGATGCCGCCGTACTGTTCGACCAAATCATTGACGAACATACGCGCACAATGGACAACCTTTTGGCGGTGACGGGTGAGGAACGACTGCTGGATCGTGACCCTCTTTTGCAACGCACCTTGAATGTGCGCGACCCGTATCTCGACCCGATCAATCACCTGCAAGTCGACCTACTCGCCCGCTTGCGTACAGGCGCAGACCCAGACCCTCTCCTTCGCCGCGCGTTCCTCTCTACCGTCAACGGGATCGCAGCCGGTCTGCGCAATACCGGTTAACGATCTCGCTGTTAGCCGGGGAGCGAGCTGGCGCCCATCAATGACTCGTCAATCGCTCTCGCAGCTTTGCGGCCGTCTGCAATTACCGTGACGATCAACGAGGCTCCAAGTTTCGCGTCGCCGGTAACGAACACTTTCGCGTCGCCGGTGCAGAATGCAGAGTCGGCCGCAATAGCGCCGCTCCGGGTGTAGCTCAATCCGACTTGTTGCAACAACAAATCTTGCACCGGCCCGACGAATCCAGTTGCCAGCAACACCAATTCGGCGGGAATAGTTTGTTCCGTTCCCGCGCGACCGACAACCATTCCGGTCTCGTCACGAGCCGCTTCGGCAACGGTTACCCCGCTCACTTTGCCGTTCTCGCCGGAAAAGGCTGTGATGACCAAATCGAAATGCCGGCCACCACCTTCTTCATGCGCGGGCCACGTGCGCAGTACAAGCGGAACGTGCGGCCAGTCGATCGCGCCTGCCTCATCGGGCGGCCGCTGTCCACGAGTAAGTACGTCAACCTCGATGCACTTCTCACGATGTGCGTTGCCAAGACAGTCGGCACCGGTGTCACCGCCGCCGATAATCACGACGCGTTTATTGTGCGCCGTGATCGTGGGTTCATCAACGGGCAGGCCTGCAACACGGCGGTTTTGCTGTGTGAGGTAGTCCATCGCGAGATGAATTCCGTCGAGCTCGCGACCGGGTACAGGAACGTCTCGTCCGGCCTGCGCTCCGACGGCGAGCAAAACGGCGTCGAACCCAGCCTTCAACTCTTCAAACGTCGGTGAGACGCCGGCGTTTGTAGAGGTACGGAATTCAATTCCCTCATCTTCGAGCTGTTTCACCCGACGGTCGACGACCCATTTCTCGATCTTGAAGTCAGGGATGCCGTACACAAGGAGCCCGCCGATGCGGTCACTTTTCTCGAACACCGTGACGGTGTGACCCGCTCGATTCAATTGCTGTGCCGCCGCGAGACCTGCCGGCCCGCTACCGACAACAGCGACTTCGCGACCCGTGCGCGATTCGGGAATGTGCGGAACAACCCAGCCCTCATCAAATGCGCGCTCAATAATCGAACGTTCAACGTCTTTGATCGCGACTGGATTGTCGTTGATAGAAAGAACGCACGCGTCCTCACACGGTGCCGGGCACAACTGGCCGGTGAACTCAGGAAAATTGTTGGTTGCATGCAGGCGATCAATGGCCGTGTGCCACTGATCGAGGTGCACGAGGTCGTTCCACTCAGGAATGAGATTGCCGAGCGGACAACCGGTGTTGCAGAACGGGATACCACAATCCATGCAACGTGCGGCTTGTTGACGTAAATCGGCTTCGGGCAGACGCTCGTAGACGTCGTTGTAGTCGTGAACGCGGTCTTCGCGAGGACGCCTCGGTGTGCTCTTACGTCCAATAGTCAGGAACGCGCGCGGATCACCCACCGGCCAGCTCCAGATCCGAAGCCTCTTCGCGCTCGGCAAGAACGCGTCGGAGGTCGTTGGGAAAGATTTTCACAAAGTCATGCAACTTGTGTTGCCAGTCATCGAGAATCTCGTGGCCTATCGGACTATTCGTGAGCTCGGTATGGCGAACCACCAGGTCCTGAACGAGCGCGGCATCTTTTGCGTCGAGCGCCTGAAGCGACACGGACTCTTGATTGCATCGTTGACGAATGTTG
>JBBSGY010000397.1:0-3249 GCA_038253645.1 Acidimicrobiales bacterium | reverse complement strand
GGAATGGAACCGACAAGCAGCGCTGCATTTGTTCCGTCGAACGCAGTCTTGAGATCAGACGTTGTCTCGATCGACGAGAGCAAGGGGAACGCACAATCGCTGAGTTCCATCGCGACACCATCGAGCGCCTTCATTGCGGGCTCGATCTCGAGCAACCGCAGCGCCACCGGTTGGTCAGCACCGAATGCTTCACCAGACGCAATTCGGAACAAAAGCGAGTAGCCGATCTGTCCGGCCGCGCCTGTGACGGTAACTGAAATCGGTGGCATTGGCTACTCCTCTTTGAAACTGCGGACTTACAAACGGTCGACGATTGCCGACGCGAATTCAGAACATTTTACTTGTGTTGCGCCTTCCATGAGGCGAGCGAAGTCGTAGGTGACGATGCGTTCTTCGATGGTCTTACCAAGCGCGTTGACAATATCGTCGGCGATGTCTTGCCAGCCTAGGTGTTCGAACATCATCACGCCCGACAGAATCACGGAGCCGGGGTTCACTTTGTCTTGGCCCGCGTATTTCGGCGCAGTTCCATGCGTTGCCTCGAAAATTCCATGCCCGGTTGCGTAATTGATGTTTCCACCTGGTGCAATGCCGATGCCGCCGACTTGCGCCGCAAGCGCATCGGACAGATAGTCACCGTTGAGATTTGTCGTGGCAATCACGTCGAAGTCGTCAGGACGAGTGAGTACTTGTTGCAGCGTTATATCTGCAATCGAATCTTTTACCAACACTTTGTCACCGGGCTTGCCGCCACAATCATCCCAACCGACGGCAACGTCTCCGTACTCCTCGCGCGTGAGTTCGTAGCCCCAATTGCGAAACGCGCCTTCTGTGAACTTCTGAATGTTGCCCTTGTGCACCAAGGTGACACTCTTGCGATTGTGCTCGACTGCATACTCAATCGCGGCGCGAACCAAACGCTTCGAACCCGTCGTCGAAATCGGCTTTATGCCCACTCCCGAGTCCGAACGAATGGTCCAACCGAATTCCGAAGTGAGGTAGTCAATAAGCTTCTTTGCCTCGGGCGTTCCTTGCTCGACCTCCATTCCGGCGTAAACGTCTTCGGTGTTCTCACGGAAGATCACCATGTCGACCTTTTCAGGAGACTTCACCGGCGTTGGCACGCCCGTGAACCAACGCACCGGACGCAGGCAAACGTAGAGATCGAGGATTTGACGCAAGGCTACGTTGAGACTGCGGATTCCGCCGCCAACCGGCGTCGTCAGTGGGCCTTTGATTCCGATGAGATGCGAGCGGAACGCTTCGACGGTCGCTTCAGGCAGCCACTCGCCCGTTTCGTCGAAGGCCGTCTGCCCGGCAAGCACTTCTTTCCAGGCAATCGCCTTGCCGTGCTTGCGAGCCGCTGCGTCAAAAACTTGCTGTGCTGCGGGCCAGATATCGATACCCGTTCCATCACCGCGGATGAACGGAATTACCGGCTCATCGGGAACTTGCAATGCACCATCGGCCAACTGCGTTATCGGAGAAGCCATATGCCCGCCACATTAGGGCTCACGCCGGAGTCAGGCCGAGGTTTGCGTATATCTCGCGAGTGGCAGTGGACTTGTTCATTGTGTAGAAGTGGAGGCCGGGCGCTCCGGCTTCGAGGAGCTGAGCACACAGCTCGGTGGCGATGTCGACTCCGACCTTGCGTAGTTCGGCCGGATCATCGGCGACTTCATGAAGACGTTGAGCAACTTCGGGCGGCACATCCGCGCCGGACATTTCGGCCATCTTGTCGAGCTGCGCGAGATTGGTCGGCGGCAGAATTCCGGGAATGATCGGTTTGTCGACACCGAGATGGCGTATGTCGTCCACCAGGCGAACATAATCCTCGGCGCGGAAAAAGAATTGTGTAATCCCAAAATCCGCCTCGCGCAACTTCACCGCCTGACGGCGGCGATCAGCTTCGAAAGTCGGTGCTTTTGGATGCCCTTCCGGATGCATTGCAACTGCAACCGCGAAGTTCGAAACCTCACGCGCCAACCCGACCAGCTCTGCAGCGGTTTTCAACTCACCGTCCGTCAGCGATTTGTCTCCATCGAGTGGAGGATCTCCTCGCAGCGCAAGCACATTCTCCAAGCCGGCATCGGCGTAGCGCGTAAGAATCTCGGTCAATTCGGTGCGCGAATGCGCAGCGCATGTGAGGTGTGCCATTGGATTCAGGTGCCCCGTTCGCAGCAGTCGCACAACAAGATCATGCGTTGTGTTGCGCGTCGAGCCTCCGGCGCCGTACGTGATCGACACAAACGACGGTTGTAGCGGAGCCAGTTCCTCGAGCGCCTTCGTCAGCAGCACCTCGCGTTCAGGCGTGCGCGGAGGCATCAGCTCGAATGAAAAAGTTCGGCCGAAAGCCAGGAGTTCCGGGATACGCGCCATCGTCGCGCAGGCTACCCGACCAAAGTGGTCAACTACTGGCCTTCGTCTGAGCCGTTCCTTTGAGACCTCCGTTTGGCTGCCTCGACTGTGTTACGAAGCAACATCGCGATCGTCATTGGGCCTACCCCGCCGATGCGAGGTGTAATCCAGGCGGCAACTTCGCCTACCGATTCATCGACGTCGGAAAGAATTTTCTTTCCATCACGCGTGAGACCTCCGCCGACTACGGCCGCTCCGGGCTTGACCATTTCAGGCTGGATGAGATTTGGCGTTCCCGCTGCAGCCACGACGATGTCCGCCCGGCGAACATACTCAGAAAGATCCGGCACGCCGGTGTGCACAACGGTGACCGCCGCATTTGCGTGCTCGCGCTTCATTGCCAACAAGAGCGACAGTGGGCGTCCGATCGTCAAACCACGACCGACGATTACGACATGACGCCCGCTGATCGGCACGCCATAGGCAACCAAAAGGGCCTGAATGCCCGCGGGTGTACATGGCAATGGCCCGGCCGCGCCCATGACGAGGCGGCCCAAGCTGACCGGGTGAAGACCGTCAACGTCTTTGTCGGGGTCGACGGCAAGTAGCGCTGCTTCCTCGTTGAGATGCTTCGGAAGCGGCAGTTGGAGAAGAATCGCGTCGATCGCGTCGTTGCGATTCATCCCGTGAATAACCGTCTGAAGCTCGTTCCAGCTGACATCTGCGCTCAGGTGCTCATGAAACGAGACAACTCCGATTTCTTCGCATGCCTTGTGCTTGTGCTTTATGTAAGTGGCGCTCGCAAGGTCATCGCCGACAAGAATGCTTCCGAGACCGGGCTGAACACCGCGCGCGCCGAGACCCGACACCTGCTCGACAAGTTGGTCCTTT
>JBBSGY010000396.1:0-3280 GCA_038253645.1 Acidimicrobiales bacterium | reverse complement strand
GCGCTCCTTCAGGCAGCAGGAGATAATCCCGAGCGAGTTGCGTCAGAGGCTTCCTTCGCGCAGCTATGCGGTGTTGCACCGTTGCCTGCGTCTTCGGGCAAGACAACTCGACACCGACTCAATCGGGGCGGTAATCGCCAGGCAAACTCGGCGCTTTATCGCATCGTTGTGGTCCGTCTCCGCTGGCACCAGCCGACCAAGGACTACATGAAGAAACGACTTACTGAAAACAAGACAAAGCCCGAAATCATCCGCTGCCTCAAGCGTTATGTCGCCCGTGAGGTATTCGCAGTACTCCGTGCATCAGATGACATGACGAATCTTTCCCCATCCACTTGACATCTATAGGAGCATCTTTTGAGCTTTGGCAACGTAGCGAGGGACGTCATCTGTCCGTCGAAATGTCCAAGTTATTTCGACGTGGACCCTAAGCGAATATGTCACTGTTCGGAGTCGCGTAATCGCAACCTTTGCTGCTTACGACTCTTTGCGGGCGCGGATGATCAGTGCTTGCGGGAGGTGGGATGAGTTGCCGAGGTCGGGCTCGAGCAAAAGATCCACGCGGTAGCCGCTGCGTACCAGGCCAATGAAGATGTCGGCGACAGTTCGGTGGTATTCGACCAAGCCTGTTTCGTCGGAATCGAGTGGTGAACCGTCGAAGTAAGAGCGGACCATCGGTTGGTCGTCAGGCTCGATCGTCAGTTGGTCACGCGATGGCGTGAGTACGCCGAAGGCACCGGCGACGGCCGCAGCAGGATGTGGCACCGAAAAGACGAACGTTCCGCCCGGCTTCAACACGCGGTGAACCTGCCGGAAGACACGGTTGAGATCAGGAACAAACTGCAACGCGTAGGACGAGAAAACGATGTCCACGCCATCCGCTCGCTGAAATGCAAGCTCGGCAAGATCACCGTGCTTTAGTTCGACTTTTACGTCTTCCTGTTCGATGAGCCGGCGGCCAAAGGCAAGTTGTTCGACGGAGATATCGACACCGATCGCAATTGCACCTTGTTTCGCGGCAGCGATCGCAGATTGCGCGCCGCCGCATCCGAGATCGAGGATTCGTTTGCCGGCAAGCGGGCCGAGAAGGCGGTATTCAGCCTCGGTGCCGAATCCGGGGCCATAACTGACCACGTCCGTAGGAAGCTTTGCGGCTTGCTGATAGCCGAGGGCGAGCCTGTCCCAGGCTGTGCCGGGGCTCACCGGTGTTGTACGTGTAGCGACAGGAGAAGGTGCCGGCTCGGGATTTGATGGTTCTTGCTGCATTACTGGGCCCCCTTCGCCCGCCGTTGGTTCTGAAACTACATCGGGGTGGAGCTGCCGAATCACCGCTGAATCGGCTTCCGGCTTTTCGGCGCCGCCGAACAATGAAGACTGATCGAGTCGCATCAATCCCATGTTTAGTTCCGCACTGGTCCGATAATGGGTCAATCCTCCTGCAATCTGATTTCGAGCTGCCGTCGGGATTCCATAAGTCTTCCCGAGCGTGAGTTACCAAATGAGCATTTCACGCTCGGGAAGCGCTTTTAGTTGCAGAACTCTTCGACCATGCGTTGTGCGTCGCTGTCATGGTGTTGAACCGGAGGGCTCTTCATGAAATAAGCAGATGGGCCTTCGAGTGGGCCGCCGATTCCCTTGTCGAGCGCAACCTTTGCGCAGCGGAGCGCGTCGATGATGACGCCTGCAGAGTTCGGCGAGTCCCAAACTTCGAGCTTCATCTCGATGTTGAGCGGAACATCACCGAAGTTGCGACCTTCGAGTCGGATGTACGCCCACTTGCGGTCTTCGAGCCACGGCACGTGGTCCGACGGGCCGATGTGCACATCGTCATCCTCGATGCCGTTCTCAATCTGGGATGTGACCGACTGTGTCTTGGAAATCTTCTTGGATTCGAGGCGCTCACGTTCAAGCATGTTCTTGAAGTCCATATTGCCGCCGAAGTTGAGCTGGTATGTGCGGTCGAGCACCATGCCGCGGTCTTCGAATAGACGGGCGAGGATGCGGTGCGCGATCGTCGAACCAAGCTGTGCCTTGATGTCGTCGCCGAGAATCGGCACCCCGGCCGTGCGGAATTTCTCGGCCCACTCGGGGTCTGACGCAATAAACACGGGAATTGCGTTCACGAACGCAACCTTGGCGTCGAGACACGCTTGGGCGTAATGACGCTGTGCTTGCTCAGAGCCGACGGGTAGGTAGGAAACAAGCACGTCAATCTTTGCGTCGCGCAATGCCCCCGCTATGTCGACGGGCTCTTCGGGTGACTCTTCGACGACCTCGCGGTAGTACTTACCGAGCCCGTCGAAAGTCGGGCCGCGCTTTACGATAATTCCGGTGTCGCCGACGTTCGCGAAACGAATGGTGTTGTTCAGTGTCGAATAGATCGCCTTGCCGAGGTCGGTGCCGACTTTCTCGGCGTCTACGTCGAATGCCAGTACTACCTCGATGTCAGAAATGCGGTAGCCACCGAGAATCGTGTGCATGAGGCCTGGCACCTGCGTGTCGTCGGCAGCGTCCTTGTAGTAGACGAGGCCCTGCACAAGTGAGCTTGCACAATTACCGACGCCTGCAATTGCAACGCGAATTGGGTTGGTCACGGTCAGTTTCCTTTTCTTGTGAGTGTCTTACTCGGGAATTTTTCTTCGGCAGCGATCATTTGGTTGAGCCAAGAGATGTCTTTTTCGGTCATCTCGTTCGTGTGCTCCATCCACAAACGGCCGTACTCATCGACTTCGTCGAGAGATACTGCGAGGTTCTTCTGCATTTCCGCAAGACGTGAAACAAGCTGTTCACGACGATGGACCAAGAGTCTCATGCGCGCTTCTCGCGAAAGATGACGTGCGAAAGTCACACGCATCGCAAAAGCTTTGTCGTCATCCGCAGTCGGCTGGTCGAGAAGTTCTTTGAACAACGCCCTGCCGGAGTCGGTGATTGCGTAAACCTTGCGACCGCGTGCGGTGGTGAGGCCCGTGCGGCTTTCGGTGACTTTTAAGACGGAAACTGCGTCCGCTGTTTCAAGGCGGTTGAGCGCAGGGTAAAGGGTGCCGAACGAAAGCCGGCCTATAGGTCCGAGAGTTTGGCTGAGGCGACGGCGAAGCTCGTAGCCGTGCTGGTCTGCACCAATGAGCAAACCAAGAATGGCCAGCTCGAGAGCAGGGCGCGCATGTGCTTGGCGCCCAGAGGCCGAGGACGGCTTAGGTATCGATTCGATATATCGAAACGTAGCATGCAAGCCGCCGAACAATTGGAAATTCGCACAGGTACCCTGGTAGGCGTGATCCCG
>JBBSGY010000395.1:0-3299 GCA_038253645.1 Acidimicrobiales bacterium | reverse complement strand
GTTGGTCTCGTCCAGACCGAGCATTGATGCTGCAAGCGATGTATCTACGACGTGGCGCTTGGGTATCTTGACCATGCGCGACAATCGGTTGTGCGACCACGACGGCAGTTCGTCGAGAAAAAACAAGTTCATCAGCACACGCTCATAGGCATGGGCTGTCTTGCGGTCGATTCTCGCAGCGTCGCAGATAGTTTTGTCGTCCACAATGCCAGCGGTGTTGATGGCAATCGCTTCGAAATAGCGACGGAGCCGAACAGGGTCTCGGCCTGCGTCTACAAGCCGAGCATCCCGGGTGAACATTTCGTCGAGATAGCTGTCGAGCCATGCAGCTCGAAGACGGGATGAAAGACCGAGCGAGGGCTCCGGAAAACCGCCTTGCAATGCCAGCTGTACATAGCCTCGAATGTCGGGAACTTCGGCAGGCGTGCTGAATGCTCGGATATCTACCGCTGCGAATTTTGTTAAGAAAGGCACGCTTGTCGTGTTGCGGAGTAACTCGCGAACTGTCAATCCGTACATCGGGAGCCTCACGATTCGCCCCGTACCTGGCCACTGATCTCGTTCGAGATCCGCCCGAACGTTTCCTGTCAGAAGAAATCGGCCGGGGCGAAAGTCTTTGTCAACAGCGCGCTTGACGGCACCAAGAACTTCCGGCACCGCCTGCCACTCATCGAGAAGAAGTGGCTCTTCATACGAGGCAAGTGCGGCATCGGGGTCGGCACGAAAAAGGCTTGACTCTGCGGGCCGATCCAGGTTGACTACCGACTTCGCAAGGTTCGCGGCAGTTGTGGTCTTTCCGGTCGACCGGGGGCCGGTGATCAGAACCGCAGGAAGACCTTCGAACAATTCGCCGAGGCGTTGATCGGCAATTCGAGGCACGTAATCGGTCACGCCACGACAATACCGCTATGGACCGACTCTTGATACCGATTTGGCCCGGAAAATGCTCCTGATCTGGACCAGTTTCGACGAGGGCCGAGCGCCTTGCGTCGGTCGCTCTTTCCGATCCCACGCGCCACGCGGACGCCAGCGCGCCCGCCGACTGAGGCGTGGGTGTCTGACGCTTCGCGAGATCGCCAAGGGACGGGGATGGATGCGCGCGTCTTTGTGTTCGCACAACGGGAGTTTGAGACCAAGGGGTCTTGACAATCGACGTGATTGATGGCCTAGTCCGATTGCGATTTTCGGGTGCCCCTTGTCGAGGATCGTCCGAGCGCTCGGTCATATATCGTCCGGCCATTTCCCGAGATCGCCGTTGACGACGCCGTGCGTCATGCGTGCATGACGTTGTCGGCGTCCCCGACCTCGGCAACAACACAGTTCGACTCCACGGAGGCGAGGAGTCTGCGGTCTATCGGTGCGGCGATCTCGTTGTTCGCATTGGTCCGACATGGAGGCCCGACGCTGACGTCGAATGGTGTCACTCGATCCCGCTTGCAATAGTGAATGACGTTGCCGAGGTAGTCGCACCATTAACGACGATTGAGGGTTGAACCGTAGTGAGAGCCAACGGCCGTCCGGTTTCCGTATGGCCGTTCATTAATGGAATCTGGGCGGATGACGCGAACCCGGATCACGCAACTCAGCGAAGCAACTGGAAGCGTGCGTCCATAACGGTAAATTGCACCAGGGCTCTGCGTTATTGGTTGCTAGTCGTTGAGAAATTGCTCGACAGTTGAACTACCAACCAAGGCGTATAACTCCTCGCTATCTTCTCTCCACGACTCGCATGCCTGGTGCGTTAGCCACACTGCCGTCCACCTCGCGCAGCGAGATTGGTCGTAACCAAGCTCGGCAGCGAAGCCCGCTCGCACAGTCGAAAGCGTTTGATGCAAGGGATGATACGCAGCAATGAATCCTATGTTTGAACAGGGGTCACCAATCATTGGCATCGGGTCGATGACGATGTACTGCCCGTTGTTCATCAAGATGTTCTTGTCGCAGAAGTCGCGTTCCCACGTAAGAAAGCGCTGTCGAGTTGGTCGAATAGAGGGGCAATGGTCATTGCGGTGGCTCTGGTGTGAGGGAGCCGACATGGGACCGAAAAGTTGCGATAGATCAGCAATCGGTAATAAGTGTTACAGGGACTGGAAACGTGTGACAGTCCTGGTCAGGGACCTCACCGCGAATAAGTTCTTCGTTTATCTCGGGAGCAATCGACTCTGCCGTCTCCGGCCGCACGCCGAGCTGTCGACGGCGGATGATTAGAAACAGAGAAAAAGCCAAGAGCACTGCAAAAAGTGAGAACGGGTACAGTGCCGTTGCGAGGCTGACGCTGCTCAGAGCAAGCAGTGACAAGCCATGCCTGGTGCAGCCGATTACCTGTGTCGACAACGTCTCTTGCCAAGGCTTTTGGTACGACTTGCGGAATGTTGGTATGAATCCAAGACCATCAATGACCGTGATGAGAATCACGGACAATACAGCACTGTCGACCACCAACCATAGAACACCAGCTACAGCGGAACCCGCCAGACAAGCCCAATCGGAGCGGCGAATATCCTTCTCGCCGCGCTGCAAGGCAAGGAAGAAAATAGCCGTGCAGGCTACGACTGAAAAGCCAAGCTGCCATGCACCAGGCCCACCACCGTTAGTCACGCCAATGCCAAAGCCGACGGCAGAAAGAGTGCCCCAGACCAGCCACGAGAAGGCATGCGGCTTCGTCTTGCCTCGGAACACGTCGCGGAAATAAGGCGCATAGCTGACAGAACCCAAAACAAGAGTCGCAGCACCGAGGAAGTAACGAATTAACACTTAGTCAGAGTACAACTGCCACAGAGGACATCCCATCGACGAATGTTTTGTCGGTCGTGTAGGCGGCGATGAGCGACTGAATGGCGAGATTGTTGAGGCGCGCGGCAACCCTCGGCTGACCTGATGGATGAGGTCAATGGCGTCATCGCTAAAGAGCATGTCGGATCGCCCGGCCAGTTTCAGGCGATGTGCAATGTAGTGAGCCGTCTCGTCTCGTTCCATGTCCGACAGCGTGTATCGGATGGCAATACGTTGATCCAACGCGGCGAACTGGCCGAGCTTGATGCGCCGTCGCAGCGTCGGTTGACCAACGAGCAATAACGACATCGGTGATGACGAGTCCATGTGCCCACAGAAGCTCCGGCGTCAACGAAGACGAGCAAGCGGCCCGTCCGCTGCGCTTCGACAAGCTCGATCCGCAGTTGAACGTTGTCGGTTATCCACATTGCATGCGAGTGTAAGACCGTGTCTGTTTCACAATGCGAATGACAGCTGCTCGAACTACCTCAACATGGCTCGGGTTTCCGACGCAGCGTCGGGCTGGG
>JBBSGY010000394.1:0-3306 GCA_038253645.1 Acidimicrobiales bacterium | reverse complement strand
TCGCGCCCGTAGACCGCCGTGACTCACTGCGAGCTGCAGGAACACGCTCACTGCGTCACGCTTTGTTCATCGGTGCGACGGCAGGAGCAGCCGCCGGCGTGCTTGCTTCGCGGCGACTCTTGGACCCCGTAGCTTGGATCGCGTGTGGTGCCGCAGTCGGTCTTGCCGCGGCCGCATTTTCTTTCGGCATCGCGATGGTCGCAGGCGGATTGAGATTGCGATCTTCGGCCTGCGATCTGATCGCTCTCGGCGTACTCGCTTGGTCGGCGATCGATGTTGTCACGGGACTTTCGACGTCGCCGTTCAGTTGGATTGGCCACGTCGGGCTGTGGCCGGTCGAGTTCAATCTATTCGGCATTGTCGGGTTGGTTGTTTCGGCCGCGATGGGGATCGCCGGCGTGCGAACCGTGGAAGGTCTGTCACTCGAAGCAGGCGAACGGCGATCAAAGCTTGTCGGTCAATTGCGTTTCGCGGCGACGATGCAAGACGTTCGCACCGTGATGTTGCTTCAACGCCAACTTGCACAGGCGCATCTGCGCCAGACGCCTTGGATTCCTTTGCCGCGGGCAAAGGAGCGTTCGAAAGCAGGCAACAGGGTCTTCATCCGACGTGCGTTGAATGGCCTGCTGCGATGGCCTGCAATTCGGATTTTGCGATTACTCGCTCTCGTGGGTGTCGCGTCCGCATGCGTTGCGGGTGCCTGGGCGGGAACGAGTCCGCTCATCGTTGTCGGCGGCATCGCACTCTGGATTGCGGCGATGGATCTTCTCGAGCCGCTCGCGCAAGAGACCGATCACCCCGACCGCGTGACGAGTGCGCCGGTCGTTGAAGGCGTTGCTCATTTGCGGCATTTGATAGTGCCGAGCGTTGTTCTGTTCGCACTCACGTCGATTGCGATGGCGCCGTTGATCGTGCTTGGTCCGCCCAAAATCGGCGGCATTCTCGCGCCGTTGATTGTGCCGCTCGTCGGGCTCGCGATTGGCGGCGCAGCACTCGTTGTAAGTAGGCGCCCGTCCGCATCAGCCGACCTGTTTCCCGAGGTTGCCAGTATGAAGCTGATGGCGCGAATGCTTATTCCCCCGCTTCTTCCGATCATCGGAATGCTGCCCGTTCCACTGGCGCGAGCGAAGTGGCTTGCGACGCACAACGCCGGTCTGGTGAACCACTCGATCAGCTTCGTTTCGGCAATGGGCCTGGCGTTCGGTACTTGGGCAATTCTCTGGGTGCGTTACGCAGAAACAATGCGCGAAACGTTCGCGGAAGCAGGAAAACGTTCTATGAGTGATTCTGACGAGGAAAAGAAGAAGAAATGAGCGCTAAGCCCCCCGCACTGAAAATTACCGGCCTCAAGAAGACTTACGGCGATCGCGTGGCTCTCGGGCCCATCGATATCAAGGTGCCTGCGGGTCAACAGCTCGCTCTTGTCGGTGCAAATGGTTCCGGCAAAACGACATTGCTGCGCATGGTCGCCGGTCTGCTCGACCACACCGAGGGCGAAATCGAAGTGCACGGTGAACCGTCCGGATCGCTAGATGCGCGGGCTGCCGTTTCCTACGTGCCTGACGATCCGGTGCTTTACGACGATCTCAGCGTCGCCGAACACGTGGAATATCTGGCGCCGCTCTACGGCGCGACCGAATGGCAAAACCGTTCGACTTCATTGTTGAAACGGCTCGGCCTTAATGCAAGAGCGGACGACCTGCCCTCGGGCTTCAGTCGCGGCTTGCGTCAAAAGACATCGTTGCTTCTTGGCTTTATCCGGCCGTTCGACGTGCTGCTGGTTGACGAACCTTTTGTCGGTCTTGACGAGCCCGGCCGGTTGGCATTGCTCGAGCTCTTGGACGAAGCGAAGGCCGATGGTGCGACCGTTGTCGTCGCGAGTCATCAGCTCGAGTTGGCGGCACGCGCTGATCGGGCGATCGTGCTGCGTGAAGGTGCGATTGCACATGACGGCAAGCCCGACCCGAAGACACTTTCTTCATTGATCGGTTGACGGCGCGGCTAAGCCCAATTGGAGAAAATAGTTCGCATTTTTCGCCGGCAATTCGCAGATCGCGTAAGTGGTCAGCTCCGGGGAAAGCGGGTCGACGCACGCATCGTCAATGCTTATCGACTCGAAGCAATTGAGTGAAATATCCGGAAGCGATGATCAGAATGACGCCCGTCCATTGAATGGCCGCTAGCGATTCGTGCAGAAACACCAACGCGAGAATTGCAACGAGCACTGGTGTAAGCGACGACATCATGCTCATGTACGACGCCGACGCAATCTTGAGTGTTCGGTTTAGGAAGAGCCACAAAGCTACGGTAAATGCAGAGGCGAGAAGCAGGTATCCGACAGCATTAAATTCGAACAGGTTCACCTCGAAAGTTGACCGGAGTTTTGTCGGATAGATCGGTGCGAGCATTATCGCCACCAGCGTTACCGGCAGACCGGCGAGAGGCCGAAAAAAAGTCACAACATCGCCGTCGAGCTCGTGGTCCTTCAAGATCTTCCTCACTAACACGTTTCCAGTCGACCACGCGGTGCACGCCAACAAGATAAGGGCGTCGCCGCCACGGAAGCTGTCGAGGTGACCCTTGGTGACGAGTAAGAATGTTCCGACAGTGATCGTGACTATCGTGACCAGTTTTGATGCGTTCATCCTCTCTCCGAGAACGAACCTTGCAAGAACTGTTGTAGTCACGGTGGAAAATTGCAGCAAAAAACCGGCGTTGATTGCTGTTGTCAGTGACACTCCCGCGTTGGCGAAAAAGGAGCCAAGGCCTCCGTGGACAGCACTTGCAACAAGCAAGCTAGCGACGACTCGTCGAGGAATCTGTTTAAGTCGATGGCGCTTAGAAAGCAGTATGTATGGGGTAATGAGGAATATGCAAAGCGCCAGCGATTGCACGGTGAATGGCACTATCTTCGCGCCGGCATTGAACGCCAGCTTGCTTACAAATACCTGAAGAGCCCAGAAAAGCGAAAACAGAAGGACGTTCAGAAAGGCCGATGTCGCCAGAGCTTTACGCATTGGTGAACAACGGTACTCGTCGGTGTCGCTTTCGAATCGGTGTCTTTCGAATTCCTCAGGGATACATGGTCCCTTTGACTGCCTGTATCTCGAGCGGCGACAGGGCCCCGGCTGCCGTTCCTGAGCTGGCGCCGGGTCCTAAGTGGATTCAGCCCAGCGGGAAAAAGCGAGCGTTCGGTTCAAGAGGGGAGGTGTAACGGAATCGGGCTCCCGTTCGATTCCTTATATCAAGATGCATCATTTTGACCCGCGCCACAGCCGGCAGCACGAAAGACTCGATGACGAGTCC